>CAZXHO010000090.1:0-8210 GCA_964640365.1 uncultured Sangeribacter sp.
AAAATAATTTTTTCATGAATATAAATTAACGTATATGTTACATGGTATTTAAGGAATTCCCTTCTTAGATTCTCATTCTACTTTATGGAGATCATGTCCCATCCGTTCCTTCTTTGTATGCATGTAGAAACGGTTGTATTTGTTTGGCTCAACTTCTATTGAAACATTCTCTACAACCTCAAGGCCATAACCTTCAAGACCGATGCGCTTCATAGGATTATTGGTCATGAGACGCATCTTACTGATACCTAAAGCATGCAAGATATTAGCTCCGACTCCATAGTCTCTTTCATCGGCTTTGTGGCCCAGATGAAGATTGGCATCAACGGTGTCAAATCCATTTTCTTGAAGTTTATATGCCTTAATCTTATCCATCAGTCCTATTCCTCTACCTTCCTGGTTTAGGTAGATTACTGCTCCCCGTCCCTCTTCTTCAATTTTACGAAGCGCCATATGCAACTGTTCGCCGCATTCGCATCTGAGGGAACCGAAAATATCACCGGTGGCACAAGATGAATGTACTCTTACAAGCACCGGCTCGCTGTTTGACACATCCCCTTTAATCAAAGCTATATGCTCCAGACCATTATCTTTTTGTCTGAAAGGTATTAGACGGAAGTGTCCATAGGCAGTGGGCATATCCACCTCTTCCCCTTTCTCAACAATAGAATCATTTTGCATACGGTATGCGATCAGATCGCGGATACTAACCAGTTTCATTCCCCATTCATCGGCACGTTTCCTCAGCTCCGGGAGGCGTGCCATTGTGCCGTCATCGCTCATTATCTCCATAAGTGCGGCAGCCGGATAAAGTCCCGCAAGGCGTGCAAAGTCTACTGCAGCTTCCGTATGCCCACAGCGTTGTATGACACCACGATCCTGAGCATAAAGAGGATTGATATGACCCGGTCGTCCGAAGGTTGCAGGAGTGGATTTTGGGTCAGCGAGGGCTCTGATGGTAGCTGCACGGTCATCTGCAGACACACCAGTAGTACAGCCTTCGAGTTTGTCCACGGTGACTGTAAAGGGTGTTCCGAGAACTGATGTGTTATCATCTACCTGACGCGGAAGATCAAGCTCGCGACAACGTTCATTAGTAATGGGAGCACACAATACGCCACGAGCATTCTTCAGCATGAAATTTACATCTTCAGGAGTAATTTTTTCAGCCGCAATTATGAGGTCTCCCTCATTCTCACGGTCTTCATCGTCAACGACTATTATGAATTTTCCGTTTCGGAAATCTTCTATTGCCTCTTTGATAGAGTCAAGTTTGATTTTCTTATCCATTATATAGCTGAGGTTATTTACATGAAATATCTTCCGATGCCATATTACTACTGATTGTAGGTTTAGCAAACAGATGATAAATTTTCATGCTACTATGAATATCGAGAAGTTTACACTCCCGTAAACTCTATGTTGTGAAAATCCGGGAAGATGAGAAAAATCACGGGTCTTTGAATGTTCGATTATTACCACCGTACCGGCTTTAACCATCGATGAATCTAAGATCAGCTCAGGTATTTCTTCGAATCGCGGATGGTCATAAGGAGGGTCGGCGAAAATAAAATCAAATTGCCTGTGGCATGTGGAAATGAATTTGAATACGTCTCCTTTGATAATCTTAAGGTTTTCATCTCCTAATTTCTCTTTAACTGTACGTATAAAGTTAGCCTGTATAGGAGCCATTTCAACCGCAGTCACTTCCGAACAACCTCTCGAAAGGAACTCAAGGCTCACAGCACCGGTACCGGCAAAAAGATCGAGAGCTGTCTTCCCTTCAAAATCATCCAGATTTTCGAGAACATTAAACAGATTTTCTCTTGCGAAATCTGTAGTCGGTCTTGCAGTAATATTTTTAGGAACTTCAAAACGACGTCTGCCGTATTTGCCTCTTATTATTCTCATTTCACTTCTTCAATTTTTGCACAAAATTTCTCCAATATCCCCTTAGTCTCTCCACTCAAATTTACTCCACCTAAGATATATGTGGTGTCTTTCGGTGAAATTCCATATACGTCAAGAATATTGAATGCATGATACAAGATATCGGACTCTGCATTCCAATTGTGGATGGAAGCAGATAACAACGAATCTTCATCCATTAGGATAAAATCCGATTCCCCGGGACGTACTTCAATATAGAGTCTTTTACCCGTTCCGGTGTTTTTTATATTCCTGAAACTGTTCATCAGGTTACACGTGATCCTTGCTCCCGGGAAGGTGCGGTTAAGAAATCCATTAAGTCCCGGAGCCGGGGAATAAGCAGCAGTCACATCTCCCTCAACCTCGGAGATCACATCTTCCGGTTTTACATTTTTATATAGTGCCGTATAGTATGTCTCCTCTCCTCCTTCAATTTCTTCGGCAAGTTGAGTAGGCATAAAGACTGTCTTCCGGTCATAAATAATTATCCGGGCAGAAAAATCATCAAGCACTCGCGGATGATCGTAGACCGAACTCTCTATATTTCTCAAAAGAGCATCCGGATCTGATTCCCAATTGGATGAAAAAAGAAGTTGCGGCTCAAGATCTGTATGGATGGTATTTTCCAAATGGGCACTCATCCCATTGGAAAATATTTTTATATTTAGGCGCCATTGACCTGTATCCGCAAAATCAGCCGCACTTAGTCCATTCATGTCTTCTCCTGATTATTAGGCGAAGTTACAAAAAATATCCTGATTGTGCAATTGAATTTTAAAAAGTGGTGTTCCTCAGTTTGAGATTTCCCCTCTGAGATTCCGCTCCATATACTCTTTAATTTCGGATGCCTCCATACCTCTTCCAAGTAGATACATGAGTTTTGTGATGGCAGCCTCTGAAGTCAGATCGTGACCTGAAATGGCACCTGCATTCGCAATGTCTAAACCTGTAACATAGCGGAAAGGAAGCACACTGCCGTTATTGCACTGTGTGATGTTCAAAACAACTACCCCACGTTCTACAGTTTCCCTTATGGCATCTATGAACCATTGGCTGTTGGGTCCGTTCCCGGCTCCGAAGGTCTTCAGCACAACACCTTTTATACCCGGAGTATTAAGCATATGACGTACTGCTGATTCCTGTATACCCGGGAAGAGATCTATGAATATCACATTACAATCCATGTCGTAATGCACCTCAAGTGGCAGGTCATGATTTCCCTTCCACAATGCTTCCTTATTAAAAGATATTCCGAGTCCTATTTTTGCAAGTTCGGGATAATTATTACTTTTAAACGCATTGAAATTATCCGCACTTCTCTTTGTACTTCTGTTGCCACGCCACAAGTAGTTTTCAAATAGGATTGCTACTTCTTTGACATAGTGCTCTCCTTTTTCATCTCGAGCGGCGGCTATCTGTAGAGCAGTAATGAGGTTCTCTTCTCCATCCGTACGCACCTCTCCGATAGGAAGCTGGGACCCAGTAATGATAACCGGTTTATTAAGATTCTCCAGCATAAAGCTAAGGGCAGACGCAGTATATGCCATTGTGTCTGTGCCGTGCAGAACCACAAAACCGTCATATTTTGAATAATTTTCTTCTATTACCTTTGCTATCTCACCCCAATGGCTGGGAGTCATTGCAGAAGAATCTATAGGTTTTTCAAATTGATGATGTTCAATGATAAAATCAAGCATTTTCAGTTTCGGCACATTCTCAAGAAGGTGATCGAAATTAAACGGCTCCAAGGCTTTGGTAACCGGATTTTCTTTCATACCGATGGTTCCACCGGTATAAATCATAAGGATGCGGGGGTGGGTTGTAGTGTTTTGCATGTTAGTTAGTCATAATAATAGGATACGGGGCACCTCGTCATTCTCAAGATTCAAGGGCATGTAGCTCTCCTATTTGCAAAATTAGCAAATTGATAACACTTTTGCAACTATTTAATTAAAATTAAGGCTCTAAATGACAATTATTGTCTAAGATTCACCATCTTAGACTACATTTAGCTATAGCATTTGTATCTTTTTGCTCATTTCATGCATAAAATCCTCATTTATGCATAATTATAAAAAGCAGGTTTCTTATTCTTCCGGTCGTAACCATCTGTAACCGTAAAAATGTTGTCCTTCAATCTTAAAAAGCCGGGAAAGGGGATAGGGATCTTCCACAACTTTATCAGTTTCATAAGAAATATGAATCATATAAGGAACACCATCTTTCATCTCAATCAATCCTATATCATAGATGTCATAATCTATTTCCGGAGAGAGCATCATTATAATATCTCCGTTTTGCATAAGCTCATGTAGGGGCTTATTACCGGCACTCTGCTTTTTCAAATGGGGAATTCTATGACTTCTGTAGCCCATCTCCGCCATCTTAACCTTATCGTACACCACGGAATCTTTCAGAGCCGGGAATTCATCTTTATGGCGAGTCACGTAGTCAAGAGTTTTTGTCTTAAATCCTCCACCGGTTAGATACTCAGTCATTTCTTTGATATTGCCACGGTAGACATTGTCCACAATCCAGTCGGCACCATACATCAATTTGGAAGAAAAGCCTTCATCGATCCCTTTGCGCCTGCTTACTCCTTCCAGAGCCAAACTGAATTCTTTTACGGTAGGGAGTTTCTTCATACTGGCTTGGGCAAGGGCTATAACATTGTTCACAAAACCCATACGATCAAAACCATGCATATCAAGAACTACGGTACCGTCCATATCATTGTCGGGAGCTTTAGCCAAGGGAGTATCTATCAATTGATGAGCGACGAAAACACATCTCTCACCAAGGCTTCCACCGTTTTCCGCTGTTAAACGCAAAAGGTTACTGATCTTGACAGTATCCTCTTCACAATGAATTCTGAAAGCATAAGTGGGCAGACTCATCACAAACATCAGTGCAATAACAGCTGCACCAATGAAAGAATGAGATTTATATTTTAATGTTTGAATATACATTTTACTTCATTTTTGATGCAAATTTAACAAAATATTTCTGATAATATCCTCCGAATACCCTTTTTTAACCAATGAAAAACCGTTTTGAGAAGATAAATTTTAATATGTTCATAATAAGGTAATGTCATGATAGAAAAATTATATAAATTTGTAGAATCATGAATATAATCGAAATCCAATCACTCTCACACCCGGGTATTGATATCTTTCATTCCCTCACTGAGGCCCAGTTACGCAACAAGTTGGAACCGGAGAAAGGTATCTTTATTGCAGAAAGTCCCAAGGTAATAGAAGTAGCTCTCAAAAAGGGCTACGAGCCATTGGCGATTCTATGCGAGAGAAAGCATATTGAAGGTGACGCCGCAAAATTAATCAGCATGTGCAAAGATATTCCTGTATACACAGGCTGCCGCGAACTCCTTTCTTCAATTACAGGATATACTCTTACCAGAGGAGTACTTTGCGCAATGAAACGACCGGTTTCTCCCGGCGTCCATATACTTGCAAATGGAGCCTCGAGAGTTGTTGTGATTGACGGAGTTACCGATACTACAAATATTGGTGCCATTTTCCGTTCTGCCGCCGCTCTCGGGATTGATGCTGTATTCCTCACACCTGATTCTTGCGATCCTCTCAACCGTAGAGCCGTAAGAGTTTCTATGGGAAGTGTTTTCCTTGTGCCATGGACTTGGATTGAAAACACCGAAATATTGAAAAATTTAGGATTCAAGACTGTTGCCCTTGCATTGACCGACAAATCTGTTGCTATTGATGATCACAGACTGAATTCAGAACCTCGGTTAGCCTTGATTTTCGGAACTGAAGGAGACGGATTGCCTCAGAAGGTAATCAGCGGTGCTGATTATACTGCAAGGATACCTATGTCAAACGGCGTAGATTCTCTTAATGTCGCAGCTGCGGCAGCCATAACCTTTTGGCAACTAAGAAAACATTGAAAATGCGGGTAGTATTTTTCAATATACATAAGAGCTATATTTTCAATTATGAGCAAAACGAAATTGAAAAAATATCTTCAATCTCTTCCACAGGAGCATCTTATACAAGTGATTCTGGATCTTTATGATGCCCGTAAAGATGCAAAAGAATATCTTGAATTTTTCATGAATCCCGATGTATCGGCTGCTCTTGAAAAGTCAAAAAAGGATCTTTACAGAATATATTTCACACCTCAGGGCAGAGCGAGGGCTAAAGCAAGCGTGAAAGACGGTTCAGATATTGTTAATGGGTTTATTAAACTGGATATAAATCCTGAAAGTGTTTCTGATCTCTTGCTTTATCATGTTGAAGTTATGATGAGTCGCCTCGTGCTAAGGCATCTAAGTAGAGAAACAGCATGGGCTTCGGCTGTTACTCTATTCAGGAAAGCCGCAGAATATATAGTTTCTTTCAACCTCAGGAATGTTGCCGACAGAAGGATTGACAAGATTATCGATTATACTCAATACGCTCCACCATATCTAAGGGTCGGAGAGCGTATGAAAAATGAACTTAACGAATTGAATTATTATGAATCCTGATTATACACAAAACGAAATAAAGGGCATAGTGCTTGCGGGAGGCGGTGGACATGCGCTTTCGTTGCTCGAGGCAGCCGGTCCGGGACTGATTGCCGGTTATCTTGCTATCGATAAGTCTCCTCTAATGCAGGTAGAATGGCTCGGAGATGATGCCTCTGTTGAGGCGCTTGCCAAACAGGGATACCTTTTCAATATGGCTTTTGTTTATTCGGGACTCCCTGTCATGAATAAGCGACGTAGATTACTGGATAAATATATAGCCATGGGAGCTGAATTCCGATCTATCATCTCACCTACTGCCATCGTTACTCCCAATTCCAGAATAGGGAAAGGATGTGCAATCATGCAAAGAGCCGTTGTTAACCGTGCAACATTAGGGAACCATGTAGTTGTCAATACAGGAGCTATTGTGGAGCACGATTGCGAAGTAGGAGAAAACACATTCATAGGACCCGGAGCCGTTATTGGCGGAGGAGTAAAAATAGGAGAAAACTGTTTCATCGGACTCGGAGCTAACGTCATGAACGGTGTGACGATAAGTTCTGGAGTAACCGTCGGAATCGGAGTGACTGTAAACAGGGATCTCCTTGAACCGGGTATATATCATGGCACTCCTATGCGTTTTCATCCGGGAAGAAGACGTAATCCAAATTGAAATAAATAAACCTGACATTACTATGAAACCTATAATTATAGCTGAAGCGGGAGTAAACCATAACGGTTCTCTCGATATGGCTCTCCGGATGGTAGACACGGCAGCTCGTGCGGGAGCAGATTATATTAAATTTCAAACATTCAACGCCTCTAAACTTGTGACAGCTTCTGTAGGAACAGCCGAATATCAGAAAAAGAACTGTAATGCGGACAACCAACTGAACATGCTCCGAAAGCTTGAATTGTCAGACCAACAATTTGTAGAGATAGCTGAAAGATGCAGAAAAAATGGCATCGGCTTCTTGTCAACACCTTTCGATCTTGAAAGCATTCGTTTTCTCGCATCCCTTAACATGAATTACATGAAAGTGCCCTCAGGTGAGATTACGAATCTTCCTTATCTTCGTGCCATAGCTTCAACCGGCATCCCTGTCATCATGTCTACAGGTATGTCAACACTCGCTGACGTGGAGAATGCATTACAGGTGCTATATGACAAGGGTTGTCCCCGAAGTGAGATAACCCTCCTTCATTGCACCACACAGTATCCTACGCCATATACCGAAGTCAATCTTAAAGCTATGCTTACCCTCAAAGAAGCATTCGGTGTGAAGGTAGGATATTCCGATCACACCCCCGGAATTGAAGTCGCTCTCGCAGCCACAGCTCTTGGAGCCACTGTGATAGAAAAGCATTTTACTCTCGATAAATCCCTCCCCGGTCCTGATCATGTTGCATCTCTTAACCCTGAGGAACTTGCCGAAATGACTGCAGGCATCAGGCATGTGGCAATGTCTCTCGGATCCTCCATAAAACGTGTGGGAATGTCAGAAAAAAGGAATATGACGGCAGCCCGCAAAAGTATCGTGGCAGCCGTACAGATTGAAAAAGGTGAAATATTCTCTTCGGAAAATCTGACAGTAAAACGCCCAGGATCCGGATTGTCGCCTATGTTATGGGATAAAGTGGTGGGTCGTGTGGCAACGCGTCGATACCACCCGGATGAATTAATAGAACTCTGATACTTATGCGAAAGATATGTTTTGTTACGGGCACTCGTGCTGACTATGGAATCATGACTCCTTTGATGAAGGAGATCCAAATGAGTAGCGAAGCCGAA
>CAZXHO010000091.1:0-8111 GCA_964640365.1 uncultured Sangeribacter sp.
GAGCAACCTACGAAAGTTAAAGATTTTTATCCCGTTGGAGTTATCTGCAAAATTGCAAAAATAATTAAAATGCCAGGTACTGTTCCGGTAGCATTCATTACTGCCGGAGAGCGGGCAAAATTAAAAAGAATAGTTAAGAAAACTCCGGTATTATCTGCTTCTATTGAGGTATTACCTAAGCTATCGGGTAATTCCGACAGTTATGAAGTGGAGTGTCTGGTTGACAATATACGGAAAGCTTACGATCAGGTAATGAATTATATACCTGATCAAGAAAAAGAAAGACTTAAATTTTCGGTCAAGGAACTAAAAGACAGATTAGAGACTTCCATATATTTTATGGCCGGCAATTCTCCCCTATCTCATGAAGAGAGAGCGGATCTAATCACAAAATCAAGTCTGGATAAATTACTTGAAACCTTCCTGAAGTATCTTGATATTGCTTTACAGAAACTTGAGATTCAAGCTTCCATTCATATGCGAACACATGAAGACTTGAATCAGCAACAGAAAGAACATTTTCTTCATCAACAACTTCGCACCATTCAGAATGAATTGGGTGATACTTCCGAATACTCTGATTCGGAAGAATTAAGCAAGCGTGCAGAAAAGAAAGCATGGAGTAAAGAGGCAAAGCTACATTTTGAGAAGGAACTAAAAAAACTTGAAAGATTTAATTCCCAGAATCCTGAATATTCCATTCAGTATTCTTATCTCGATACTCTCTTAAAATTGCCTTGGAATCATTTTTCTCCTGATAATTTTGCCTTATCCAAGGTAGAAAAGATTCTTGACAGAGATCACTATGGTCTCGAAACAGTGAAAGAGAGAATAATTGAGCATATGGCTGTCATAAAAATGAGAAATGACATGAAAGCTCCCATAATATGTCTCTATGGTCCTCCGGGAGTAGGAAAGACATCTCTTGGAAAATCTATAGCCGATGCATTGGGAAGGGAATATGCCAGAGTTTCTCTTGGCGGTCTGCATGATGAAGCCGAAATCAGAGGTCACCGTCGCACTTATATCGGAGCTATGCCCGGAAGAATAATTTCTGCACTTGCAAAATGTGGCACCGGTAACCCCGTGTTTGTTCTGGATGAAATAGATAAGATTGGCAAGGATTTCAAAGGAGATCCATCTACCGCACTGCTTGAAGTTCTTGATCCGGAACAAAATAATAAGTTTCACGATAACTATATAGACTTCGATTACGATCTCTCCAAGATCCTTTTCATAGCTACGGCAAATAATCTGTCTGATATCTCACGACCTTTATTAGACAGAATGGAATTGATAGAGATCGGAGGTTATATACCCGAAGAAAAGGTTGAAATTGCCAGAAGACATCTTGTGCCGAAAAGTCTCGCAGAACATGGGCTCGACGTAAAAGAGATAGCTTTCTCAAAACCTGCGCTCGAGTATATGATAGAAAGATATACACGAGAATCAGGAGTCAGGCAACTTGAAAAAAAGATTGCCAAAGTATTGAGAAAAATTGTAAGATTAAAGGCATCCGAAAAAGAATATCCTACTGAAATAACTGTTGATCTGGTTAAAGACTATCTGGGTAAAGAGGAAGTTAATCCGGATTTTTATGAAAATAATAAATTTGCAGGAGTTGTTACGGGTCTGGCGTGGACTCAGGTAGGTGGAGAAATTCTTTTTATTGAATCCTCATTATCTTCCGGTAATGGAGAAAAGCTGACCCTTACGGGAAACCTTGGGGACGTGATGAAGGAATCGGCAATTATTGCGCTCCAATATCTAAAGGCTCATGCTAATAAACTTGGCATTAACCCGGATCTCTTTGCCAAGACAAACGTCCATATACACGTGCCGGAAGGAGCAATTCCAAAAGATGGTCCTTCTGCCGGTATTACAATGCTGACTTCACTTGCATCTGCATTTACGGGCAGAAAAGTAAGAGAAAAGATGGCAATGACCGGTGAAATTACTTTGAGGGGAAAGGTATTACCTGTAGGAGGGATAAAAGAAAAAATCCTTGCAGCCAAAAGAGCCGGAATAAAAGATATCGTGTTGTCTGATAGAAATAAGAAAGATATAGAAGAAATTAACGACAGATATCTAAAGGGTCTAAACTTTCACTTTGTAGATACAGTAGAGGATGTTTTAGATTATGCTCTCCTTCCCGAATTGGCTGAAAACCGATACGAGTTTTAATCTAATCTTTCCCTTCTTATAAGTAACTAAAGTTTATTCTTATTTGACAAAGCCTTTAAAATTTTCAGATGAATAGCTGAGAAAAGATAATTGTAATTAAAAATAAATTAGGCGGTTACTTAAGCCATGTGTTCAAGTAACCGCCTCATTATATTATAGACTTAATATTAGGTAGTTTTACAATTATTTCGGATTGTATTTCTTCTCTTCCAATTCATACACCAACTTATTAGCCATTTTGACAGCAATGGAGATGTGAGGACAAATATGATCTTTACCTATAAGTTTATCGATACCAACATGTTCCAAAACACTTCTTACATTATCGTTCACACCCGATAATACTACATGGATTCCCTCTTCTTGTGAAGACCTAATGAGGATTTCAAGATTATGTACCGCAGTAGCATCTATAAATGGAACTTTCCTCATCCTGATGATACGTACCAAAGGTTTGTTGCCCATTGTTGTTCGCATCATCTCGTCAAATTTTGTTGCAATACCAAAGAAGAAAGGACCGTCAATTTCATATACCTGAACTCCTTTTGCCACGTCAAGAACTTCATGTACTGATGATTCCGTACCTTCTGCAATGTCAAGTTGTTCGCTATATACTTTAATCTGGACATTTTCAGTGACACGCCTTAGGAACAATATTACTGCAAGGAGAAGACCGATTTCAATTGCAATTGTCAAATCGAAGATTACTGTAAGAAGGAATGTAACTACAAGAACAGTCACATCACTTTTAGGATTTTTCAATATAGCTTTAACTGTCCTCCAACCACTCATATTATAACTTACTACCAAAAGCACAGCTGCGAGACAAGCCATTGGCACGAGATTAATTAGAGGCATGAGGAAGAGAAAAATCAATAGTAAGACGATTGAATGAATTATTCCTGCCACCGGAGTTCTTCCACCATTAGTGATATTGGTCATAGTCCTGGCAATAGCACCTGTTACAGGAATTCCTCCGAAGAATGGGACGGTCATATTGGCAATCCCCTGTCCTATAAGTTCTGTATTTGAATTGGTCTTTGATCCCGTTATACCATCTGCCACCGTGGCTGACAATAATGATTCTATAGACCCGAGTACTGCGATTGTAAATGCTGAGGGTAATAATAGATTTATAGTATCCATAGAAAGGGTAAAGCCCTGAGGAGTAGGAATAGTTGTAACCATGTCTCCGAAACGGTCTCCGATAGTGGTAATATGATAGTGAGGCATATACGAATTAAGCAACCACACTCCAAAGGTTACAAGAATGATGGCAATAAGTGCGCCGGGAAGCTTTTTGGATATCATCGGTACCAGAACGATGATCAATAATGAAACGATTCCGACAGAAGTGGTGATCCAATCAATATTGGCAAAGTTTCTAAAATACATTCCCCATTTTGGAAGAAAAGCTGCAGGAATATCTGTTAATCCGAGTCCAAAAAAGTCGTTCATCTGCGTTGAGAAGATAGTGAGGGCAATACCAGCAGTAAATCCAACCACTATAGGATATGGTATAAACTTTATAACTGTTCCAAGATGAAACAAGCCCATAAGCACCAATATAAGTCCTGCCATAAAAGTTGCTATTGCAAGACCTTCCAATCCAAAGTTTTCTATTATACCGTAAACAATTATAATGAAAGCACCTGTTGGACCACCTATCTGTACGGAACAACCACCAAGGGCTGAGACTAAAAAACCTCCGATTATGGCAGTAATCAAACCTACTGTCGGACTTACACCACTCGCTATGGCAAAAGCCACTGCAAGTGGTAATGCCACAATGCCTACAACTATACCGGCTATCAAGTCTGTTTTAAAACGAGAAAGAGAATAATGCTTTAAAGCCGAAATTAATTTTGGCTTAAAATCAATTGGACCGGATAATGTCATTTCCCAAAATTATTAAATGAATTTCAATTGTCTAAATTGTATTTTTGATGTTGCAAAATTACCAATTTTATGTTTAAAAACATAATAATTCAACATGTTTTTATCTTTTCACGAATCGTTAAGGTAAACATTCTGAGAAAATTTACACCCGGTTATTGGAACCGGGCGTAATCTGTTTTAAATACTTTAAAAGCGAAGTTAAACGTAGAGTTAACCGAAAGTTAATCCCTTGCTAATGTACGTCCTTCAAAATAATTGATAAATGCCTTATTAACAAGCCTATTACCACCGGGTGTAGGATAGTCTCCTGTAAAATACCAGTCTCCCGGATGGTCGGGAATTGCCTCATGCATATCCTTAACAGATTGATAAACTATTTCTACCTCAGCTTGTATATCGGAAGACGTAAGCATTTGAGCAATTTTATTAGAAATTTCTTTATCAGAAAATGGAGCGTATATTTTCTTTACATAGTTTTCCCTATCCTCCTTTGTTTCAACCGCTGTTTTACAAGCTTGGTATACCTCATCAATTATGTATTCCATATCATGTTCTTTTAGAAGTGCCATAGCAGCTTTAAAAGCTATGAATTCTCCCATTCGTGACATATCAATACCATAACAATCAGGATATCGCACGTGCGGTGAACTCGAAACAATAACTATTTTTTTAGGATGAAGTCTGTCCAAGATTCGAATTATAGATTGGCGCAATGTGGTGCCACGAACTATACTGTCATCTATAACAACAAGGTTATCTCCTCTTTTTATTGACCCATAAGTAATGTCATAAACATGCGTTGCAAGGTCGTTCCTCACTGAACTTTCTGCAATAAAAGTTCTAAGTTTGATATCTTTTATAGCCACCTTTTCCCGCCTTACCCGACGGCGCAAGACGTGGGCAATATTAGAATCAGTTAGTTCACCAATCTGAGAAAGATGTTGAATTTCATCAATTTTACTTTTAATAACATGTTTTTCCAAGCCTGAAATAAGCCCATAGAATGCAACTTCGGCTGTGTTGGGAATAAAAGAAAAAACAGTATTGTCAATGTCATGATCAACGGCATCCAATACCGGATTCACGAGCATTTCTCCCAAACGTTTTCTTTCGTTATATATATCATAGTCAGACCCCCTTGAAAAATAGATTCTCTCAAAACTGCATTTGGCATTCTTTTTCCGTGGCAGGATTTGTTCTATTCTTGATGAACCATCTCTATCCACTATCAAGGCTTCTCCCGGTTCAAGTTCCTTGACTTCATTAAGTTCAAGATTAAACGCAGTCTGGATAACCGGTCGTTCACTCGCTACAACTACAATTTCATCATCTTTATAATAGAAAGCCGGTCTGATTCCATTAGGATCCCTCATTGCCCACATGTCGCCATTTCCGACAATTCCACAAATAACATATCCACCATCCCATATAGGAGCACAGTTTTTCAGTACATTCGCTACATTTAAATCCCTTGCTATGGCATACGAAAGGTCAAGTCCTTTCAAACCTGATTCTTTATGAATACTGTATAACCTTTCATTTTCCCTGTCAAGAGCATGACCAAGTTGTTCGAGAAGAATGAATGTATCAGCGTAGAGTCTGGGATGCTGTCCTTTTGCAATAATTGAGTTGAAAATCTCATCAACATTGGTCATATTGAAATTTCCGCACAACAGCATATTCCTTGCACTCCAATTATTTCTTCTCATAAAGGGATGAACATAATTAATGCCGGATCTACCTGTCGTGCTGTATCGAAGATGACCCATATATACTTCGCCAACAAATGGCGCATTGAGTATATCACCTCCATTGCTTAAGGATATTTCAATCTTCTTATGAGCTTGACTAAAAATTTCTGATATGGCATCAGGTCCTTGTGCCCTTTCACGAAAAATATATTCCAACCCCGGTGGCACATCAAGTTTTACACAACCTATTCCGGCGGCTTCTTGCCCACGGTTGTGTTCCTTTTCCATTATTAGATAAAGTTTGTCAAGCCCGTATAGAGGAGTACCATATTTTTCTGTATAATAAGAAAGTGGTTTGAGAAGCCTTATCATGGCAATCCCGCACTCGTGTTTGATCAATTCCATAAAGCCATCAATTTTAATTATTGCTCTCTTTTCTTGCTATGGCAGCCTTGACAAAAGACATGAATAGTGGATGTGGATGTAATACTGTTGACTGATATTCCGGATGATATTGAGTTCCCACATACCATGTGAGCTCCGGGATTTGTACAACCTCTACCAATCCGGTATCAGGATTCTCCCCTACACACTTTAGACCGGCATCTTCGAATTTTTTACGGTAATCATCATTAAATTCAAAACGGTGTCTGTGTCTCTCGCTCACTATCTCTTTCTGATAGGCTTCTGCCGGAATAGTACCCTTCTTCAATCTACATTCATAGGCTCCCAATCGCATTGTGCCGCCCATATTGGAAATACTTTTCTGTTCCTCCATAAGGTCAATTACATTGTGGGAGGTATGAGAATCCATTTCCGTTGAATTGGCATCTTCAAATCCCAATACATTTCGCGCAAATTCAATAACCATACACTGCATGCCAAGGCATATTCCAAACGTTGGAACATCATGTTCCCTGCACCATTTCAATGCAACAAATTTACCTTCAATGCCTCTCTGTCCAAATCCCGGAGCTATAATTATACCGTCCATCCCTTTCAGGGATTCTTCAACATTTCCGGAATTCAGTTTTTCAGAATTAATATAGACTAAATTAAGTTTATGATCGCAATAGGTAGCACAATGCATCAACGATTCACTAATAGATTTATAAGCATCCTGTAATTGAACGTATTTCCCTATAAGTCCTATAGTTACCACTTTATCAGCTGATTCCATTTTATTTAAAAATTCATTCCAAGCCGAATGGTTGGGCTGGCCTTTACTTTCCGTACCGGTGATACGCAAAACCAGATCATCAAGATGCTGTTCATGCATCATCAATGGCACTCTATAAATCGAACTTGCATCCAGACTCTGAATCACAGCATCAGGAGCCACATTACAAAATTGTGCTACTTTACGCCTCATAGATACAGGAATATCCTTCTCAGTGCGGAGTATAAGTATATCTGGTTGAATACCTATTGATTGAAGCTGCTTGACCGAATGTTGTGTCGGTTTAGTCTTAAGCTCTTTAGCGGCTTTCAGGTAGGGAACATAAGTTAGATGTAAACTGATAGCATTTTTACCTATTTCCCATTTAAGCTGCCTAACTGCTTCAAGGAAGGGTGTTGATTCTATATCTCCAACAGTACCTCCTATTTCAGTGATTACAAAATCATAGTTTTCTAAACTTGCAAGGCGTTTAATGTTCCTTTTTATTTCATCAGTGATATGCGGAATAATTTGTACAGTTTTGCCCAAATAATCACCTCTACGTTCTTTATCAATAACCGATTGATAAATTCTACCAGTCGTAACATTATTCGCCCGTGAAGTACGTATATCAGTAAATCGCTCATAATGTCCGAGATCAAGATCTGCTTCATGACCATCATATGTGACATAGCATTCCCCATGTTCATAAGGATTTAATGTTCCGGGATCAACGTTAATGTAGGGATCGAATTTTTGAATAGTAACACTGTAGCCCCTTGAGAGCAGAAGACGAGCAAGCGATGAGGAGATTATTCCTTTTCCGAGTGAAGAAACCACACCGCCCGTCACGAAAATGTATTTTGTTTCCACGGATAAAAAGTATTAGTCCGGGACACAAAATTACAAAAAATTTCAACATTTACCATCATTATTCTGAGAAAATCTTCACTATTCTAAAAAATATCTAATATAATCATAATTATACATTGAAAATTCAAAGTATATACTTTTCTCCCTTTATATCTATCCAATTTAATTTCTTGCGCTCGAGTACTTTCGTTCTCGATTCATTCATTTACTTTTTCAGGGGCTTAATGAGAAGATAATTCCTTCCGTTAATTTTGTAATAAATTATCTATTTGCACAATGAATTACACTCCATATAAATGGTAAAT
>CAZXHO010000092.1:0-8093 GCA_964640365.1 uncultured Sangeribacter sp.
ACCACCAATCAAGTTTTATTCACAACAATGAAACACGATTTATTTCGAAGATATGTGTGGCTCGTAGATACGGTACGTCACGCTAAAAGTTGCAGTTTGAACAGATTGCAGAAAAATGGCTCTCGGCTTCTCTTAACGTTGAGAAGACGCCCTTGGCATTACGCACTTTCCATAACCACCGCCAGTCTGTAAAGGATCTTTTCGGAATTAATATCAAGTGTGACCGGAGCGACGATAACAATTATTATATAGTCAATGATCCTGCTGACCACTCAGCTGAATTAAAGATTTGGATGCTTCATACACTCGGCACAACCGACCTGAATGATGATTTCAAAAATCTCGGAAAGAGAATCCGTCTTGATTCTGTACCGGAAGACAGATGGGGGCTGTATGAAATACTTTCCGCCATACAGACAAACCGGGTGCTCAGCATCACTTTGAAAGAACCTCTCCCCAACGGTAAAAAATCTTTATGTGTGGCTCCATATGTCGCACGCTTCCGTAACGAAAAATGGAACCTCACGGGTAAGGATATCGAATCAGGTGAGATAGGCGAATTTAGCCTCGATAAGCTGGAAAATATTAGCCTTACAGATGCTATTTTCAATTTCCCCGAAGATTTCAATCCTAATCTCTGAGCCGAAAGCTTATTTCTGCGACGTTTGCGAAAATTAAATAAATATACTACTTTTGCGTATGATTTCTATTATACGCATTTTTTTTATTTCATTGCTTCTGGTAATGACCGGCTGCAGGAAAAACGAATTTACTCTTGATTTCCTGCTTCCCGCAGACGTTACAGCAAACTATAAGGTGGTGTATTATGCTTCCGACAGCCGGGGGGGAATGACTGTAGAGAGTGTGGCGGCAGTGGCAGACGGTAAAGCTACTCTCACAGGAAAGACAATCAAGCCTGCGGTGGTTTTCATATCTTTGGGCAGCAACCGCACTATGGCTGTATACGTCGAAAAAGGGAATAAGATAAAAATCATAGGCAAGAGCTCCAATCCGTGCTCTTGGTCTGCCGACGGAAATGACATTAATAAGGAATGGAGCCTGTGGAGAGTAGAGAATGCTGCCGAACTTGAAAAGAATGATCCGGAGGTAACTAATCGCTTGATAGCGGAATATGTCTCTGCACATCCTGAATCTCCGGTGTCTACACTTATGCTGCTAACCGGATTTTCGCGTAAATATGATGAAACTCTCTACCGCCAACTGTGGCTCGAATTGAAGGATAATGCACGCGACCCTCGATGGACAGAAATGGCAGGTCGCGCTGATCAACTTGACAACCATGTGTTTACACCGGGACAATTGCGTTCAATGACTGTGCGTTCTCTACACAATGGTGTCGACACAATACGCACTGATTCAGCCGCCGCTTCAATTCTTTTTTTCTGGTATTCGGGCTATCCCGAACGAAAAGAACATATAGACTCCATTCGCGCGCTCGCTGAAGAATTCCCGGATTCCGCTAAGCGTATAATAGCCGATATTTGTCTGGAGGCGGATTCCATAGCATGGAAGTCATCTTTGCGTACAGACTCTCTAAAAGATGTTGTAAGAGGTTGGGCACCTGCAGGGCTTGCCGATAGCCGCATAATAACCCTCGGAGTGCAAAGAGCTCCTTTCTATATAGTCTTTTCCCCGGATGGCAACCAACGATACCGAGGTAATGATACGGAAAAAGCGCTCTCGGAATTCCGTTTGCTGATGGAAGCTAAAGCCGACTCAACCGCCTCGACTGATAAAAAGAAGGTTAAGAAGAAAAAATAAGTTTCTCGGTTCTCCTTCTATTTTTCCTCAATCCAATTCGCTCATGATATGTTAACCAAAGTTTATTCCGCAGCCCTGCAGGGTATTGACGCATTCCCCGTTACAATCGAAACAGACGGAGGAGCCGGAAGTATGTTCACTATTGTAGGACTGCCGGATACATCAGTAAAAGAGAGCCATCGCCGAATGGTATCTGCCATAGTACACAGTGGTCTGAAATTTCCCCATAAAGGCACTACTATCAATCTCGCTCCCGCCGATATTAAGAAAGAGGGAGCCGCATTCGATCTACCTATGGCAATAGGTGTGCTCTCTGCCCACGGGCTCGTGCCGTCTGAAACTCTCGGAGATTATATGATGATGGGAGAACTGTCGCTCGATGGTTCTGTGCTGCCTGTGAAAGGAGCATTGCCAATGGCTGTTACAGCGCGGGAATTAGGTTTCAAAAGACTCATTGTCCCTGAAGGTAATGTGACGGAGACAGCTGTAGTAAATAAAATTGAAGTCTTTGGCGTCAAGACTCTTGGGGAAGCGGTGGCGCTGATAGGGAATGCCTCCGATCTTGAGCCGCAAAAGATAAATACACGTGAGATGTTTGCATCGGCGGCAGATCTTTTCGACAGTGATTTTTCTGAAGTAAAGGGGCAGGAAAGTGTAAAAAGAGCATTTGAAGTTGCATGCGCCGGAGGTCATAATCTTATAATGATCGGTCCTCCGGGTGCGGGAAAGTCTATGATGGCTAAGAGGCTTCCTTCAATTCTACCACCCCTCAGCCTTGGAGAAGCTCTTGAAACAACCAAAATTCATTCTGTTGCCGGTAAACTTGCAAGAGGATCCATGCTCATGACCAACCGGCCTTTCCGTACGCCTCACCACACTGTCTCACCTGTGGCACTTGTGGGAGGAGGCACCAATCCCATGCCGGGAGAAATTTCACTTGCTCACAACGGGGTGCTGTTTCTTGACGAATTCCCTGAATTTCCGCGTCAAGTTCTTGAAGTGCTACGGCAACCCCTTGAAGACAGGGTTATTACGGTGGCAAGAGCAAAATATACGGTCAATTATCCTTCGTCATTTATGCTTGTTGCTTCGATGAATCCGTGTCCATGCGGTTATTACGGACATCCAACGAAAGCCTGTACTTGTTCTGTAGGAGCCGTGAATAGATACATGAATCGGATTTCCGGACCCTTGCTCGACCGTATCGATATTCAGGTAGAGATTCAGCCGGTAGGTTTCGATGACATAGCCAACACCACACCGGCCGAAAGAAGTGTTGAGATACGAAAGAGAGTAATTGCGGCAAGAGCAGTGCAGCAGCTTCGTTTTCAAGGAGAAAAAGGGATTTACTGCAATGCGCAGATGAATTCAAGGCTTTTGCACAAATACGCATGGCCCGATGATGAAGGACTCGCCAAGCTCAAAGACCGGATGACTCGCCTAAACATGAGCGCACGCGCCTTCGACCGCATCCTGAGGGTATCGAGAACCATCGCCGACCTCGAAAACAGCGAACGCGTTCACTCCAGCCACATTGCCGAGGCCATCGGCTACCGCTCCCTCGACCGCGCCTCCTACGGCACCACCTTCTGACCCCCTCCGCCCTTCCTCTCCTCCTCCCTCCTTTCCTCCTTCACCTTCCCTCCTCCTCCTTCCCTCCCTAAACTTCCCACAAATAGCCTCGCTAAAGCTCAGCCCCGAAACAAAAAGCCCCAAAGCAGCACTAAAGCCCAGCTCCGAAACAAAAAGCCCAATAGCAGCGCTAAAGCTCAGCTCCGAAACAAAAAGCCCAATAGCAGCGCTAAAGCTCAGCCCCGAAACAAAAAGCCCAATAGCAGCTAAAGCTCAGCTCCGAAACTAAAAGCCCAATAGCCTCGCCAAAGCTCAGCCCGGAAACTAAAAGCAGAGGAAAAGCCCGGCAAATATCAAGCCGAAATTTTTGTTCAAGCGCCGAGCTTCAGCGAGCGCGAATCCTTAAATAGAACTGATATGAGTGGCAACTATCGCGCCAGATGGCATAACTATCGCTCAAGGTGCATATACCATATAACCCTCCTGAAGAATCCAACTATGCCCTCATTCAGCTCCCTGTCGGGAGACTGGAGAATCCCTGTCGGCAATCGTGGAAGCTCCTATATTGCGAGTTCTCCTCTCGGCAGGTCAGTAAAAGCCGCCCTTCGGGAAATAAGCCAAATTCATCCCGCCCTGAAATTATATAGCTATGCTCTCATGCCTGATCATTTACACATGCTTATCAGCGTCGAACAGGATTTAGATGAAATAGTGGGCAGAAAGATAGGCTTATTCAAAGATCGCGTTAACAAACATGCACAGACAATAGGCGTATTTGAAAAAGGATTTAACGATCAGATTCTTACCACAACTCGCAAATTACAAGTAATCTACAACTATCTCCGTTCCAACCCATATAGATTAGCAATCAGAAAAGCAAATCCGGATTTCTTCCAAAGGAAAAATTTGTTGAATATAGCCGGCATTACCTGTCAGGCTTTTGGAAATATACAACTAATTGACAATCCTTTTAAGGATCAGGTAGTAGTGCACCGAGCAGATGGAGAGGAAACTTTCTCCCAAAAGAAAGATGCCTGGCTTTATACAGCAGCCAATGGAGGAGTATTAATATCTCCATTCATTAGCAAAAGAGAAAAAGAAATCAGACAAGAGGCTGAAGCTGAGGGTGGCAGATTCATCCTTATTACTAATCAACCTTTTGGAGAACGCGAAAAGCCCACCGGAAGAGATTTCGAGTTATGTGCCTGCGGACGTATGCTTATTATTGCTCCTCAATCACCATTGGATTTCTCCCGCGCAGCCTGCCTCCAAATGAATCGCATAGCCGAACAAATAGCCCAAATCTAAACATAAGAGGAATTTCTGTCGGTGAGATTAAGGATCTACTGCCGGCTTAATTTCATTAATCAGTAAAATAATCCATCAAAATGATGTAATAATCTATTGCAGGACCATTGTGTTGATAGTAATTTTGTGGAGCATAACAGTATTGGGAAGGGTTAATGGGAACCGACTGAGAGAAGGTCGGCGTAACGATTAATCGGAACTGAAAGTAAAGGATTAACCTTAGTTTATCATGAATGGATTCAATAGACAATTTATTTATTTCATTTGCCTTGTGTCGGCTTTGGGTGGATTATTGTTTGGCTACGACTGGGTGGTAATTGGTGGAGCAAAGCCATTTTATGAAGTATTTTTCGGCATAGAAGACGATCCTACCCAGCAAGGCCTCGCCATGAGTATTGCATTGGCGGGATGTCTGATTGGAGCGATGTCTGTAGGAAAGCTCGCCGACATCTTGGGCAGAAAATCGCTATTGATTATAGCGGCTTTTATCTTTCTGATTTCAGCTTATGGAACAGGTGCGTTCAATAGTTACATTTGGTTTATGATTTCCCGTCTTGTAGGGGGTATCGGCATCGGAATAGCCTCCGGTTTGTCGCCAATGTATATTGCAGAGATCGCGCCGCCTCATATTCGCGGCAAGCTTGTATCTTTAAACCAGTTGACCATTGTAATAGGTATATTGGCTGCACAGATAACCAATTATTTGATTGCCGAGCCGATGCCTCTGGGAATGACAGAACCACCCCTTGACTCATGGAACTGTCAATGGGGATGGCGATGGATGTTCTGGGGAGAGGCATTCCCGGCAGCCCTCTTCCTCTTACTCGCATTCTTTATCCCGGATAGTCCGCGTTGGCTTGCTATGAAAGGAAGAACTCAAGAAGCCTTAAAGATACTTCGTCATATTGGAGGGGAAGAATATGCAGAAACAGAAATTAAGACTGAAGTTACAGCTGATAATGCAGAAAGCAAAGGAAGCCTTAAAAAACTGTTCGGAAAACCTTACCATAAAGTATTATTGATAGGAGTTGTGATAGCGGTTTTCCAACAATGGTGTGGCACAAATGTGATATTCAATTATGCACAGGAGATTTTTGAAGGAGCCGGCTACGACCTTGGAGAGATGTTATTTAATATCGTACTCACAGGAATTACAAATGTCATCTTTACATTTGTCGCCATTTATACTGTGGAACGACTGGGCAGAAGAAAACTGATGCTAATTGGTTCGGGTGGACTTGCTCTCATATATACCATCCTCGGCTATTGTTACTTTATGCAGATTACAGGTTTCTTCATGGTGATTCTGGTAGTGGCTGCAATAGCCTGCTATGCAATGACGCTCGGACCCGTGACATGGGTACTTCTTGCCGAGATATTTCCCGACAGAGTACGCGCGATTGCAATGTCGGTTTGTACATTTGCTTTGTGGTCAGCAAGTTTTATACTGACTTACACTTTCCCGCTCCTCAACGCTGCATTAGGAAGCTACGGAACCTTCTGGATCTATGCCGGCATTTGCGCTTTAGGATATATATTCTTCACCCGTTCACTACCCGAAACAAAAGGGAAATCCCTGCGTGAGCTTGAATACACTCTCATCCCAAAAAACTACTGAAAAATTAATAAAAGACAAACAGCCTGAGCGGCAAACAAAAGAATAACAGACGGACAATGGTAAAAGCATGGAAAGAAAAGGTGATCATTCCCACCTATGAAGTTGGGGAACCTGATAAAAATCCCGTATTTTTAGAGAAACGAGTGTATCAAGGATCAAGCGGAGTGATTTATCCATATCCGATCATTGAAACAATCTCTAATAAGAAAACTGACAAGGAGTATAATGCCGTATTTATCGAAAATGAGTACTTAAAGGTTATGGTGTTGCCGGACCTCGGTGGCAGGATCCAAATGGCTTACGATAAAATTAAAAAACGGCATTTCATTTACTATAATCAAGTAATTAAACCGGCACTGGTCGGTCTTGCAGGACCATGGATTTCCGGTGGTATCGAATTCAACTGGCCCCAACACCACCGTCCTTCCACATTTATGCCCGTGGATTGTAAGATTGAAGAAAACCGTGATGGATCTGTTACGGTTTGGGTAAACGAAATTGAACGAATGTTCCATCAGAAAGGCATGGCGGGATTTACCCTACGTCCCGGATGTGCCTATCTTGAAATCAAAGGCGTTGTTTATAATCCCACTCCACTACCACAGACTTTCTTATGGTGGGCGAATCCGGCAGTGGCTGTCAACGACCATTACAGGAGCGTATTCCCTCCAGATATCAATGCCGTATTCGACCACGGTAAACGAGCCGTCAGTTCTTTTCCGATCGCCACAGGCACTTATTACAAGATGGATTATTCTGCCGGTGTTGACATTGCCAACTATAAAAATATCTATGTGCCGACTTCGTATATGGGAGTAAATTCCAAATATAACTTCGAAGGAGGCTACGAATGCGACACCGAGGCAGGAATGCTTCATGTTGCCAACCACCACGTTTCTCCCGGCAAAAAGCAATGGACATGGGGAAATGGAGATTTCGGAAGAGCATGGGATAGAAACCTAACCGATGAAGATGGACCATATATAGAATTGATGGCAGGAGTCTTCACTGAAAATCAGCCTGACTTCACATGGCTCATGCCATATGAAGAAAAGGAATTTACCCAATTCTTCCTACCCTATCGAAAACTTGGGGTTATCAAAAATGCTTCGAAGGATTTACTCATGAATATTGAGCCTTCGGGGGATGGAAAGGCAATTCTCAAAGTATTTGCCACTTCCGACAAGTATATTGTTGCAGTTGTGAAGGTTAATGGTGAAGTGGTGTTTGAACAGGATTTGCATGTATCGCCTGAAACAGTCGCTATAGAAACCATTAATATCCAAGGTGCTGACTTCGAATCTCTGTCGGTAGAATTAAAAGAGGGTAAAAGAACGGTGCTCCAATGGGAGTCAGAACCGGATGAAATTCGTCCTATCCCCGAGGCTGCAGAAGCAGCTTTGCTACCACGGGAAATAAAGACAAACGAACAGCTCTATCTGACCGGTCTTCATTTAGAGCAATACCGCCACGCTACTTATAATCCTACTGACTATTATGAGGAAGCCTTACGTCGTGATCCGCTTGATGTAAGATGTAACAATGCGCTTGGATTATGGTACATTCGTAAGGGACGTTTCGATCTTGCTGAAAAATATCTTAGGAATGCTGTAAAAGTTTTACGTAAAAGAAATCCGAATCCTTATGACGGGGAACCGATATATAACTTAGGTTTGGCACTTCTTTATCAAGGCAAGAGAGACGAAGCATATGATATGTTCTATAAATCTACATGGAGTGGAGCGTGGCAAGATGCAGGTTTTCTTTCTTGCGCAAGGATATCCTGCTCTGAGGGCAGATATGAGGATGCAAT
>CAZXHO010000093.1:0-8073 GCA_964640365.1 uncultured Sangeribacter sp.
AAATTAAGATTAAAAGCGTCTTAATTATAAGATACCAATATAAAACTTATGAAGATAAATAACCGACATTTGATGCTTTTTTCTATTCTCCTTGGATGTGGCTCGCTAATTTATGCAGGAGTGAAAACCGTAAATGTAAAAGTTCCCGGCACTTTAGCCGAGCAAGTTGGGGAGAAAAACAAGTATATAACAACAGCCCTGAAGATCAAGGGATCATTGAATGCAGACGATGTAAAATTCCTGAGAGATATGGCGGGAGGAGATACGGTGTTCGAATCTACTCCCGGTGTTCTTGTCGATATTGACCTTTCAGATGTATCTTTTTCTCCGGGTCCAGAATCTTTTCTTACCACAAAATCGTCTTACAAGATAACGGGGGAAAATTCGATTCCTGAGACATTCCTGTATAACTGTCCTGTTGAAAGGGTTGTATTGCCGTCGAAACTTGATTCGATAGGTAACTGGGCATTCTCTGATACAAGGCTGAAAGAATTCATCGTGCCGGATGGAGTTTACTTCAGTCAGAGAGCTATGGCAAATGACAGTGCTTTAGTAAACCTTCGGCTACCCGCTTCGCAAGCCTCGGCAATAACTCCGGCAAGTAATAATTTAAAGGGTCTTTGTCAGATAAGTTTAGGTGACGTTGATTATGTAAGTGCGCAATCATTTAATAATCTTCCTGACCTCGAGGAAATTGTGTTTGAGGGTCTGGTTGGGCACATCGATGGATACGTAATCAATGATTGTCCGAAGCTTAAGCGCATAGTATTTCGCGGTCCTGTGGCAAGCACCGGAGGAAGTCAGTTTGTTAAAAACTGTCCGGAGCTCGAAGAGGTGAGTTTTGAAGGCCTTGTGTTCAGTACAGGATTTGGAGAACCTGTTGATTGCCCGAAATTGAAGGATTATAATCAGACAGGAGTAGTATTGTATGGAGACTCTAACATTTTTAGAATTGGCTCCTTTAAAGATATTACTTCCAATGAAAAAATGATGGCGCAAGCTCAAAAGATGATGGACTATAAATACCGTACATTGAAACATCCCTCTCTAACGTTTCTTGAAGAGATAGAGATTATGAATTATTCTGAGAGTAAAGAGCTTGCCGAGGCATTGAACGATAGTAAGTTTGCAGAATCATTCGACCAAGCCGTAGGAGCAATTAAGAGGGATATGGATCTTACCAAGCTTCAGATACTTAAAGAATCTCCGGCATATGGAAATGACGATGTTACCGTAGAGTGGACCTATGCTGAGCCGAACGACTCCATTCTTGCTCTTGACCGCACATATTTTAACCTTGACAGCATAGCCGGAACCGGAGATGATATCAGTAAAATAAAAAACTTAATGTATTGGGTCCACGACGCTGTCAGGCATGACGGCAGTTCGTATAATCCGGATTCAAAATCTCTTATAGATCTTTACGAAATCTGTAAAAAGGAAGAGAGGGGCGTAAATTGTCGCATGATGGCAATAATGCTTACTGAGGCTTTACTCGCTGAGGGTATTCCGGCACGTTACCTTACCTGCCAGCCCAAGTTATGGAAATTTGACAGTGACTGCCATGTTATCTGTGTCGCTTGGTCTGAATCACTTGGAAAATGGGTATGGGTGGATCCGACTTTTGCCGCTTTTGTAACAGATGGAGATGGCATGTTGCTGCATCCGGGAGAAGTCAGAGAACGCCTGATTTCCGGAGAAGAGTTGATATTGAATCCGGACGCCAATTGGAATCATAAGTCACAACAGACAAAGGAAAATTACCTTGATAACTACATGGCTAAGAATTTATATTATATTACGGCAGTTTCATTTAATCGTCCTCGGCCGGAAGGCACAGGTGCCAAAAGAAGCCAATATATTCTGTTAGCCCCTACAGGAACAGAAGATACTCCTGGGTATAACGTAAAAACTACTGATGAAAAAACTTTCTGGGTTGCACCAAAGTGAGCTAATGAAAAAAATGACAGTTAACAATGCCTTAAGCATTGACCCACGGAGGAAAGACAGAGATATCCGCCGAGATAAAATAAGCTGTCATATAATCATTTAAGATATATAGTCGAAAGGATGTGTCTGGGTTTCTACAGACACATCCTTATTTTATGTTTATGTTCCTATTGAAGAATAAAGTATTAATTGATTATAATTGGTAATTAGATTTCCGATATATTCAAGTTTAATGAATGTCCACGGGTTTGTTACTATTTTAATGCCAACGAATACGATTCTCCATTTTACAAGAAGTTTAGTAAATTGAAAAATCAATTTTAATATTTACTAAAATTAAAAGTTTGACACTCCCTACTTTTTTATCATTTTTTACTGCCGGTTTCCCCTACTCTCTTAGGCTCCGATTCATAAAAATCAACTTGCCGGCGGTGGCTCAGGGAGAAGGTCTTTCGTAAGCTGTCGAGAGTGGTTAGCGGGTAAAGGTGAAAGATAACAAAAATTCTCTTCCCCTGAGAGAATAGTTATAGCTGAATTGATTTATACCGGAAAAAATTGAATACGAATAGTGCCGTGTATTTAGAACGTTATTCAAATCAATCCCTATGCGATAATATGAGAATTTATATTCCAGTCCTAAATTCAAAAGACCGATCGTTTTGGAAACGTTCTCAGATAATTCTTTCCATAAGATATCGGCATTCATTATCATCCGGAAACCTTTATCTGGAAAAAAATCCAATTTAAACTTATGTGCATGTGAGAATAAACTGTGTGTCATCTTATTGTATTCATTATAATTGGCAATCAGATTTCCGATATATTCAAGTTCAATGAATGTCCACGGCTTTGTTACTATCTTTGATACCAACGAATACGATTCGCCACATTGCCTGCCAATAATTTCGTTTTGGGAGACTGAGTTACTACCCCGTGTATATGCTCCTCCCAAAGAAATCTTTGTTTTTACCGATGGGAAAAATTTGGTGACATTTAGCATCCCGTTTAGAATTTCTGAATTATTTGGATATGGAATCGACGATACTACGATGGAAGAATCTGTAATGTCGTTGTTAGTTATTACATTAAGCTTTGAATTGTCATATATTACATCGGCATTGACGAACCACATATCTAAGGGTAGCTTCAAATCATAATGAAGAAAAGCATTAAATGATTTCTGAAGCGACAATATACCGGTAGCGCAGGATATAGTTAAATTGTCCGTGCGAACAGGAGCTGTTAAAAAATCCCCGATATCACCCGATTGATTTAAATGTGAGATTTTAAATCTTACCGTAGAAGTTGGAGTAAGCAACCAATTGAAATATAAAACTGGATTAATGAAATAATTCGATATTGTTTTTTTGACAGGATTTGTCCCTCGATTTTCCATAGTATTATAATCCCATTTCAGATTGGCAGAAGCACGGACAACATATTTCCTTTCGGGATGACTATATTCGTACTGAGGTGAAAGCCAAAGCTGAACATTATTGCTTACAGCATCATTAGATGCTACCGGACTGTTAAGCTCAGATTTGACTATTATTTTGGAATACAATACAGAGAATGGAACCCAAATTCTCGAGTTACGATAGTTGTAGGCAGATGAAAGAGTCTCCTTTGTCAGAAAACGGTGACTTTTTGCAGATTGAATAAATCCATTTCCAATATTCTTATCCACCACTTCAATATATCCTTTTGGAGAAGCATCATATTCAATTTGCGAGGTTATATTCCATCGAAAATTTTTAGTACGCCAACTGGAAGTGAATTCATCCTTTATTAGGAAATCGTTAAGTTTTTCACTTTGAAAGAATGTATTGACATCTGATAGGACAGGGACACTTTTATCCTTTATCCCCATGACACCCGTAAAGGTATTCGTCAGGTATTTTTTATTGCCATTATGCTTGTATTGAAGCGACAAAGTTGGACGGTGTTCTAAAGAAAGCGAAGACTGTTCCTGATTTATCAGCACAGCACCATTCTCAATATAATAATCTCTGAATGACAGATAACTGTAGCGGGTTTTGGAATATGAATAACCGGCATTTGCCCGGAATGTGGCGTCCTCGCCGGTTTTATTAAGTATGTTCAGGGAGACAAATCCATCTTCGGGGCGCATAAACCTGTCTCGTTCAAGAGGAGGGGTCGACAATCCCAAATTGCCCAATAATCGTGTAGCTGAATAAAAATCATCCTCATTCTGATAATGATCCGTATTGGCGATTTCTACGAATTCTGTCACATTGCCATACTTGACGTTCAGAATTGACTGGAATTTATTATTGAAGAGCATTCCCGATCCTGACATTTCGTATAACCAGTCATCTCCATATCCTCCAACAACTTTGTATGAGCCAATTGGTCTGAATTTTGCTTTGGAACTGAGTTTTACATTTATGGCTACATTGTCACTGAAAATGTCTTTATCCATTTTCACAGATTGATGGTTATTAAGTATTTCCACATTAGTCACCGAAGAAACAGGCATATTGTCAGTCGCTACATTATACCTGCCTCCTAACAGATCCATCCCATCAATGTAGAAATTAGATATTTCCTTCCCCAAATATTTAATTTTTCCATTTTCTGCAATGTCAATTCCCGGCAAATTGCTCATAGCATCCTTTAAGGTGATATCGCCTTTCCCTGCAAAAGCAGCCAGCCTGTAGGAAATGGTGTCCCCTTGCAAAGTGACAGAAGGAGCGGATACCACCACTTCCTTTAATTCAGTGGATTTCGGCTTCAATTCAATTAAAAGATTCTTAGTACCTTGGTCAGTTGTAATCCTTGTTTTATATAATTCATAACCCAGACATTCCACTATCAGATACAAATTCAAACTATCATCTTCCAATAAATATTCAAAGGATCCGGTTTCATCTGTCATCTGAAAGTATAATATTTCCTCCTTGTCATTGACCAATTTAGTCGTTGCCACATCAACTGATAAATTCTCTTCATTCACGACATGGCCTGAGATCAAAATCTTCGCATTGCCATCATATGCAAAAATACATAATGTTAGGATAGTTAAAACCCGAATAAACCACATACACTATATTTTTATTCAATCTCTAATGGAATGTATGGATGCTTCCTTATTCTCAGCTGAATGCCATTGATCAGCATCACAGATTCTGATGGATCGTCACCTTGTTTTCGTATTTCCATCTCCCCGATTGATTCCGGCGGCAGGTTGCCAATAGGATTCTCTTCAAACCTATTTTTAGCCTCGACAAATTTTTCACGGCTTGTCAATATTTTTCCCTTATTATTCAATGGTGTTATCTCTGTAGTTCCTTTACGAAAGGCAACTGCACTGAAGTGATGGATACCGGCAATATCCTTTGCATCCAATATCAGACCCGGTAAACCTGTTAGTTTCCATGGACCATTAGGAATGGAAATCTCAGGTGCATATTTTACAATCCATCTTCTTCCCCCATATTCACCCTCGGCAATCCTACACGCATAACCGCAGATTGTATCCTCACCTTCCTTCATTGTCCAATTAACCGGATATCGGTTCTCCTCGTAGTGATAGAAATTCGGGGTAATGATGCTTTGAACCGTCATTTTCCCTTTTGGATTATTCTGGTAAACCGTTTGATCAAAATAAAAAAGGTTTTTTTGTTCACGAAGTTTATACGTTGCTATTGTGTGGGCATCGTTATTAGCTTGTGTCACTGAATCCGTCTGATAGGAAGAATAATCAAAGAATTTTCCAATCCCATTTCCTACTTGCAACATACAGTAACCGACATCTTCAAATGGTTGTTGCTTATTATCCTCATTTGATACTGTATATTCGTATATACACTCATATAAGGATTGCGTGTTTTGAGCCATTCCTGAATAAATGCTTAAGAATAGCATAAGAACCATAATATAACTTCTCATATCTTACTGTTTTATAAATATTTCTGAATTCAAATCGAGTATCTCCATTCCATATATACTTTATTGGTTTCGGGAGATTAACAGCATAATTGTATTATATATTATGCTAATTTAAAGACACATAGAAAAGATGTTGAAAAATGCTTTCCCCATATGAATAGGGATAGGGAACGAAGCAAACGACAAGAAGCAGGATCAGGAATATTCCTACTAAGATTACCATTCCCCATAGCTCAAGGGCATAAGGAATTTCGCCGAGTAGTTTTCTGATTTTTTCAGAACGTAATTCAATCCGGTTAGGAGTATTTTTACAAGTTTCCATATTAAGTACCTAATTCAAGTTGATTTTTAACGAGATTATAATATGAGTCTCTTTTTTCAATAAGAGAGGCATGATTGCCGGATTCAACCACCTTTCCCCCATCGAGAACTATGATTTGATCAGCATTCTTTACAGTTGATAGCCGATGCGCCACAACCACAACCGTACGACCTTTGTAGAACTCATCAAGATTCTCCACAATGGCTCTTTCATTCTTCGCATCGAGGGCATTCGTAGCTTCATCAAGAAAGATAAAATCAGGATTCTTATATACAGCGCGAGCTATAAGAATACGTTGTTTCTGCCTTGACTAAGCCCTACCCCATCACGTCCGATTATCGTGTTATATTTCAAAGGAAGACTCATGACATAATCGTGAATATTAGCTATGCTTGCCGCTTTTTCAAGACGTTCCACATCGATAGCACTATCATCTACTGCAATATTTCTCGCAATAGACTCGGAGAATATCACACCATCCTGCATGACAACCCCACAGTGACGACGCCACCATTTAAGATTGTATTCATTTATATTCCGACCCGATATGGAAATAGAGCCTGCCATAACTGGATAATAACCGAGCATTAGCTTTATTAATGTAGTTTTCCCGCTTCCTGATGCACCGACAATAGCTGTTACTTTCCCTTCCGGAATATCGAAAGAAACTCCCTCTATAGTTTTATTGAGAGCATGAGGATCATATTTAAAATCCACTCCGGCAATAGTTATGGATTTTTTAGAATTAAAATCGGTCAGCCGGTTATCCTCAGACTCCTCATTCTTCCCTTCATGTATCTCGTTGATACGCTCGAGAGATATCTTGACATCCTGCAGCGAATAAATGAACGACATTAACTGTTCAACCGGAGAATTTAATTGACCTATTATATACTGTACGGCAAGCATTGCGCCAAGGGTCATCTGACCCTTAATCACACCTGTGGCAGCAATAACAGTGATTGTAATATTCTTGATTTCATTTATAAAGATACTACCCGCCTCTCTTGTTTGCTGTAGCTTTAATAACTTCATCTGCACTGAAAATAGGTCTGCCTGAGTGTCTTCCCATTCCCATCGTCTGCGTTGTTCACAATTTTGTAGCTTGATTTCCTGCATGGAAGTCAGGAGCTGGTAGGTCTTGTTTTGGTTTTTAGCTTGCTGTTCAAAAAGTTCATAATCCAACACTTTTCTTCTTCTTAAAAAAGATATGATCCAAATACCATAACAGATACTCCCGATTGCAAATATGATGAAAATAAAAGGATTATAAACAAAGAGCACTACACCGAATATAATAAAACTTAAAAATGTGAACACTACATTCAGAATCTGACCCGTAAGGAAGTTTTGGACACGGGTGTGGTCGCCTATTCTCTGTAGAAGATCTCCCATTAGCTTTGTATCAAAAAAAGACATTGGCAACTTTAGCAACTTTATGAAGAAGTCGCTTACAAGGGAGATATTTATTCGCATGGAGATGTGCAAAAGTAACCATCTGCGTATGAAATCTGTAGCCGTACGACCTATGACTATCATTAGTTCGCCGAGAAGAACAAGCCATATAAAACCAATATCCCCGTGTTTTATGCCTATATCTACTATGGCCTGTGTCAGAAACGGCATCAGCAACTGAAGCACACATCCGAGAGCTAATCCCAATATTATCTGGGTGAAATATCTACGGTATTGCTTCAGATATCCAAACAGAAAACGGAAGGAGCGTTTCTCTTCCTTTTTTTCATTATTTATGCTATAAAATTTATCGGTCTGAGTCAGCTGCATTACTATGCCGCTTGGCTCATTGTCAGTTACGGAGCTGATCCAATGGGCTTCAAACTCTTTTCTATCGTATGTTATCACACCTTTTCCCGGATCTGCGACCTTAT
>CAZXHO010000094.1:0-7202 GCA_964640365.1 uncultured Sangeribacter sp.
AAAAATATTATGAAGCGACATGGTGTGGAATTTTATTTAAGTTTCATGGATCAGGTGTCATCAAACATTTCAGTCACCTGCCATAATAATGAATTCACACAACCATTGGTTCAATTAGTATTAAAATTTTGTTAAAAATAATTCTCCTTTCTAAAGGAACTCACACTATCCGGCTCATATTATCCTTATCAATAATGAAAAATCATAAACCCGGATAATGGCATGTGGCAATTAACACAATCATTTCTATTGGCAATTATATATGGATAAAAATCACGATTAATTTTCACGTAGGTTTCTGATGTATTCGCTCGGCACCATTCCAAACACAGCCTTGAAAGATTCGCGAAAATAGCCGGGAGAACTACACCCTACCATATATGCTATTTCAGAAAGTGTAAGATGCCCGGTGAGCATTAACTCTTTAGCTTTCCTCATTTTTATGAGGCGAATAAATTCATTAGCCGACATGCCGGTTAGAGATTTAACCTTTCTGTAAAGCGTGGAACGGCTCATAAATAGTTTCTCTGTGAGATATTCAATGTCCACTTTTTCTGAAAGATGAGACTCAACGATTTCTTCGAGTTGGCGAATAAACTCCTTTTCAAGAGCCTCTTCGGCAGCCTTGAGTCTTTCACGTTCTTTTTCAAAAGTTCTGTAATCCTTTTCCGAACCATCGCCGCCTTCTGCGCCATGAGAGGAAAATGGTCCGGACCCTGAATTATAAGTACGGGCTAACTCAGGCAGGTCATGAAGCATTTCTGCAACTTCAGAAACAATCTTGCTAATTTCGTGTTTCATTTTTTCCGGCATTTCTTTTTTCTCAGAGATCTTGTGTAAAGATTTACATACATGTTCCAATGAAACACCAAATTTTTGCACAAATGGAGGTAAATCCTTAAAATTATCACCGAAAATAGCCTTGTTCATTTTTTGCAAATCCTGCATTGATAAATCTTTCATGGGTAATTGATTAAGAGTAACTTATAATCCCGTTTCTTGAGAAGGCTGACATCAGACACCACAAGATGAATTGAGGATTACTGAGGGAAAGAAGAATAGAGATTGCGTTAAAATAACTTCACGGGAAATTATTTAAAATCAGCAAACATCTGATTCCTTCGCAATCATGGCAGACAAAGTTAATAAAAAATATCGTAACTATTTACATTTAGCATAAAAAAATAATATTTTTCAAATATCTTGTAATGGCACTATACAACATATCATCTCTTCATGATTACCAAAGATGGAAGTGTAATTAATAATTATAACTTCTTAAAGGCTGCCAATCACCTTTTTATGGCATATTCTAACAGCGTCTTGAAATATGACATAAAACCGTGCATTAATGAATTACTAACGTCCATGAAGAAATATTAAAAATATCTAATTTTGCACACGGAATCTCAATTTACAATTTTTATTACCCATGAAAACCTCGGTGCCGTATTCTTGCCCAACTCACCAAGATTCCACCGAGCTGTAAGGAAACAAACTTAACCTGAACTAATAACTAATCAATGAACGCAAGGAAAATTTTAGTAGCAAGTCTTCTTGCTATGGGCGGAGCTTCATTAGCAACTGCCATTCCTGTTGTTACAGCTATGCCGGTATCGGCACAGGATGCTGTGACAAGGATTTCCGGAACCGTTTTCGATTCTACCGGTGAGCCGGTGATCGGAGCGACAGTCATGGAGAAAGGAACTGCCAACGGTACTTCCACTGACCTAGAAGGCAATTTCTCTCTTAATGTAAAACGAGGCGCAACTCTCGTCATCTCTTACGTTGGCTGTGAAACCGCTGAGGTTAAAGCTGAACCAAACATGAAGGTGACTCTCAAAGATGCTTCTTCAGAGCTCGATGAGGTAGTAGTTGTAGGTTTCGGTACTCAGAAGAAAGTGAACCTTACCGGTTCTGTGTCTACAGTTGACACCAAACTTCTCAACGACCGACCCACCAACAACGTTGCCGTAGCACTCCAGGGTGCAGTCCCGGGTCTTCAGATCAACGTAGCTAACGGTGCACTCGACACTAATCCTTCTATTAACATTCGTGGTAACGGTACCATCGGTGACGGATCAAGCGGAGCTCCACTTATCCTTATCGACGGTATGCAGGGTGACATCAACACTCTTAACCCTCAGGACGTAGAGAGCGTATCAGTACTTAAGGATGCTGCAGCAGCTTCTATCTACGGTTCTCGCGCTCCTTTCGGTGTGATCCTGATCACAACTAAGAAAGGAACTTCAGGAAAAACTCAAATCTCTTATCAGAACTCATTCCGTTGGGCAAGTCCTATCAATCTCGCCCACACTATGGAGTCTCTTCCGTTCGTTTCTTATTTCAATGACGGTTGTGTAAACACCGACGGATGGGCACCTCACTTCTCAGGCGATCATCTCCAGAGAATTAAAGACTACTATTACGGTAAGATCACTTCTGTTCTTCCTGCCGGTTCAAACGGATATTGGGAAGACGGTTACGCAGCAGGTAATGCTAACGTTGACTGGTATGGCGAAGTGTTTAAGAACAGTAACTTCTCTCAGGAACACAACCTCTCAGTTTCCGGAGGCAACGAGAAGATCAACTACTATTTCTCAGGCAACTTCTCTAACCACGACGGTTCACTCCGCATCGGCAAGAACGACAAGAAGTCATATAATATCTTAGGTCGTTTCTCAGCTCAGATGTTCGACTGGTTGCGCATAACTTACAGCTCTCGCTGGAACCGTGAAGACTTTATCCGTCCTGCAACTCTAACAAATAACCTTTATCAGACTCTCGGTCGTCAGGGCTGGCCTACTCTTCCTCTTTACGATGACAATGGCTACTACTATGATGCACCGTCTCCCGCTCTCGGTCTTGCTGAAGGTGGTAAGGATACAACTCAGGCTGACCGCAACATCAACCAGCTTGACCTCGTGTTCTATCCTATGAAAGGTTGGGATATCCACGCTGAGCTCAACTACAGTGTGCTTTCTCAGACTCGCCATTGGGATTCACTCGTAAGATATAACCACGACGTAGAAGGAAATCCCTATGCATATTCTAAGAGCAGCAACGTTCACGAAGATTACAAGAAGGAAAACTTCTTCAACGTTAACCTCTATACCAACTACAACTGGACTGTAAACGAAAAGAACGACTTCCATGTAATGCTCGGTTTCCAGACTGAGAACATGAAACAGCTCTACTACGGTCTGCAGCGTAACGGTATCCTCGTTGACGATCTTCCTGTAGTTGACCTCACCAGCGGTCTTGACTGGGATGGCAACCCTGTTACTCCAAGTGTAAACGGTGGAAAGGCAGCATGGGATACAGCCGGTTTCTTCGGTCGTCTCAACTATAATTATGACAGCCGCTACCTCCTCGAGGCTAACCTCCGTTATGACGGTACTTCCCGTTTCCGCAGCAACCGTCGTTGGATCTGGCTTCCTTCATTTTCTATTGGTTGGAACATTGCCAACGAGAAATTCTGGGAACAATATACAGAGGTTTGCAATCAATTGAAACTCCGTGCATCTTGGGGTGAACTCGGTAACCAGAATACCACCAACTGGTATCAGACTTACCGCGTGCTTTCACCCGGTATCAGCAACGGCTCATGGCTTCAGAACGGTCTCCGTCCCAATACTCTCGGCTTCCCTGCTCTCGTATCAGAGTTCCTCGGATGGGAGAAGGTTTACAACTGGAACTTAGGTCTTGATTTCGCATTCTTCAACAATCGTCTGCGCGGTACAGTTGAATACTTCGTTCGTTCAACTAAGAACATGGTAGGTCCCGCACCTGAACTTCCCGCTACTCTCGGTACTTCCGTTCCTAAGACTAACAACACAGACCTTGAATCACACGGTTGGGATTTCGAACTCTCTTGGAACGACCGTACTTCTTTTGGACTCGGTTATGGTGCCAAGTTTGTACTCTCTGACTCTCGTATCAAGATTACAAACTATCCTAACAACCCCTCACAATCTCTCAGCAACTACATCACTGGTCGCTACACAGGTGAAATCTGGGGTTATGAGACTATCGGAATTGCTAAGACTAAGGAAGAGATGCAAGCTCATCTCGCTACAGCTGACCAGAGCCAGCTCGGTACTCTCTGGAACGCCGGTGATATCATGTACAAAGACCTTAACGGCGACGGCGTAGTTAGCTCAGGTGCAAACACTATAAACGATCATGGCGACCTTAAGCTTATCGGTAACAGCACACCTCGCTGGCTCTTCTCTCTCGATCTTACTGCTGACTACAAAGGCTTTGACCTCAGAGTTTATCTACAGGGTGTTGCAAAACGCGATTACTGGCAGGGTAGCTCATACTTCTGGGGTATCGAAGGCAACTTCTGGTGGTCACAGGGTCTTCACCAGCATGCCGACTACTTCCGCAATGAAGACACTTGGTCAGTTAAGGAAGGTCTTTCTGAAATCCACAAAGATTCTTACTACCCACGTCCTATCTTCTCTGGCGGTGAAAAGAACAAACAGGTTCAGACACGCTACTTGCAGGATGCTTCTTACATCCGTCTGAAGAACCTCCAGTTGGGTTACACAATTACTAACAAACTTACCAAGAAGATCGGCTTCCAGGTTATCCGCTTCTACTTCTCAGGCGAAAACCTCTGGACCGGTACTAAGCTTTCTTCACTCTTCGATCCTGAATCAATCGATGACCCGAACGGATGGGGCGGCTGTGCATATCCTCTGTCTCGCACACTTTCATTCGGTCTTAACGTTACTCTCTAATTATCAAAAAACTCATAGAATAAATGAAAACCAGAATATATCTTCAAGCAGCTCTTGCTCTTGTAGCCGCAGGTTCTTTCTCTTCCTGCAACGACTATCTTGACAAGACACCGGACGATAAAGTAACTCCTGAGAAATACTTCAATCAGGAATCACACCTTGAAGCATATGCCAACGGTCGATACACAGATGTTCTCCCTTCCAGCGGCAACTGGAGCTACGGAACATATGGTGGCGACCTTGACACTGACAATATGGTCAGCAATGTTGCCAACGGCAAATATATCAAAGATGATTGGCGTACATCAATGTCTGACGGTAACTATCACTTCACAGACATTAACAATATCAATTATTTCTTTGAACAGGTTCTTCCGAAATATGAAGCCGGTAAGATCCAAGGTTCTGACGCTAATATCCGCCACTATATCGGCGAGATGTATTTCATGCGTGCATACACATATTTCAAGATGCTTCATCGCTTCGGTGACTTCCCTATTATAGAAAAATGTGTACCTGACAATCTTGAGTCAACTACTGAAGCCAGTAAACGTTCACCCCAGAATGAGGTTGCACGCTTTATCCTTGCTGACCTTGACAGAGCTTACGACTATATGAAGGGCGCAAACATGGCGAGGACTCGTCTCAATGCTGATGTAGCTCTCCTTATCAAGAGCCGCGTAGCTCTTTACGAAGGTACTTGGCTGAAAAACTTCGCCAACACTCCGTTCGTTCCCAATGGTCCGGGTTGGCCGGGAGCAACCAAAGAATACAATGCCAACTATCAGTTCCCCGCCGGTTCTCTCGAGGCTGAGGCTAACTGGTTCCTTGATCAGGCAATCTCTGCTGCAAAAGAAGTTGGTGACAAAGCTGTTCTTACTCCCAACACAGGTGTAGTTCCTCAGACTGCCGGTGCATCTATCGCAGAACTTGAGGCTGAGAACCCATACCTCGCAATGTTCGGAACACTCAATCTTTCCGGTTATCAGGAAGTAATGTTCTGGCGTCAATATGACCGTGGTCTTGGTATCGTACACAACATCGTTGTTTACGCTCAGAAAGGTAACCGCGCTTGCGGTACTACTCGTGGTCTCGTTGACAGCTTCGTATGTGAGGATGGTCTTCCCATCTATGCAAGCTCACTTTATCAGGGTGATGAAACTCTTAACAAAGTTCGTCAGAACCGCGACCCACGTCTCTTCGTTCAGCTCAAAGAGCCCGGACAGATGAATATCCTCGTTCAGGACGGTGTCGGCACTCACGGCGTTGCTGAAGAGCCTTATCCGAAGATTCTTGAATCTGACGTAGAAAATATCTACACTACAGGTTATGCTCTCCGTAAGGGTAACTATTATGGCAGCTCAATGGCCGGCAACGGTGATAACTACACTGCTTGTCCTGTGTTCCGCAGCGTTGAGGCTCTCCTCAACTACATCGAGGCATACTACGAGCGCTATGGATCACTCGACGGAACAGCAACTGAATACTGGCAGAAGATACGTGCACGTAACGCAGGTATGGATACAGACTTCATGAAGACTGTAAATGCTACAGACATGACTCAGGAAGCTAAGGGTGACTGGGGTGCTTACACTGCTGGTGCCGTTATCGACCCGCTTCGTTATAACATCCGCCGCGAACGTCGTTGTGAGCTTATGGCAGAAAGCTTCCGTGCATGGGACCCCTACCGTTGGCGTTCACTTGACCAGCTCATCACTACCAAATATCATATCGAAGGTTTCCATATTTGGGGAACTCCGATGCAGGATTGGTATGATCAGTCTCGTCTTTTGGCTACAATTTCTTCTCCCGACCGTTCAGAATACATGCGTCCTTTCGAGGCTAAGATGAACAATGCATTTGAAGGTCTGACTTGGGCTATGGCTCACTACAAACGCCCAATTCCTATCTATCAGATGATGCTTACTTCTCCGGATGCAACAACAGTATCAGAATCTGTAATCTATCAGAATCCTTACTGGCCGACAGAAGCTAATATGCCGGCTGAAAAATAAAGCAGGTACTAAAAAATCTTAAGGTAAAATTACAGGTCCACGCAACGGGCTGTCCTCAGAAAGGACAGCCCGTTTTAATTTCATATTATTACTTATTTCCCGTGATATCATTACTTTAAAGACGGATCAAAAACGGAATACAAACCCTAATCATTAATAATTAAAGATAAATAAACAGGCTGAAACAACAGGTTTTGTCGTCTGTTATTTCAGCCTATTTATTCTGGAATATACTATAATTATTTCTCTATTATTGATTCCCGGATATTGGAATTATGATGTCTAAAGAAGTCATATTATACGCATAGTTTATGATAAACATACAAGACCCAAACATGTAAAATTAACAGTTTTGGATAATATCTTTATTGATATATGAATCTTTGAAACCAAGGAAATATAACACACCATCTATACCAATTGTAGAGATGCTTTGACT
>CAZXHO010000094.1:7212-8002 GCA_964640365.1 uncultured Sangeribacter sp.
CGCCTCAGCCTTAACTTTAGGTTTCGCATGAAACGCAATACCCAAACCCGCTTCTGATAGCATGGGCAAGTCATTGGCTCCGTCACCGACGGCAATGGTTTGAGCAATATCAATATTTTCAACTTGAGCCAACAGTCTAAGTAATTCTTTCTTTCTCTTACCGTCAACTATATCTCCAACATAATTGCCCGTAAGCTTTCCATCAGGTCCGACCTCGAGTTCGTTTGCATAGACATAATCGAAATTATATTTTTGCTTAAGGTAGTTGCCGAAATAGGTAAACCCACCGGAAAGAATAGCAGTTTTGTATCCACTTCTTTTCAAAACCTCCATCATTCGTTCCACACCTTCAGTAATTGGGAGATTCTCTGCAATCTCTCTCATTACACTTACATCAAGTCCTTTGAGCAATGCTACACGGCGTTTGAAGCTCTCTTCAAAGTCTATTTCTCCTCTCATTGCGGATTCTGTAATCGCTCTCACCTCTGCACCTACACCGGCACGATCAGCAAGCTCATCGATCACTTCAGTACGAATCAGGGTTGAATCCATATCGAAGCAGATAAGACGACGGCAACGACGGTAGAGGTTATCCTCTTGCAATGAAATATCATAGTTCAGGCGGCTGGAGAGATCCATCAGCTCACTTTGCATCTTGAGATGATCAATAGGTGTTCCGCGCACCGAAAACTCAATACAAGCCTTCGTAGCGGGCTGTTCTTCCTCATTTAATGGAATACGTCCTGTAAGACGGGAAATTGAATCTATATTGAGACCCTGTTCAGTGATG
>CAZXHO010000095.1:0-7966 GCA_964640365.1 uncultured Sangeribacter sp.
AAGAGCTTGCCAATATGAACTATCTCGTTGAGGAATGGGGTGGTAAATATCAGAGCCAAGACATTTCAGCAAAGAAAGGAATAGGTGTAGAAGAACTCATGGAAAAAGTTCTTCTTGAAGCAGAACTTCTTGATCTCAAAGCCAATCCCAATCGCATGGCCGTCGGTTCAGTAATCGAGTCCAGTCTTGACAAGGGAAGGGGCTATGTGGCAACCGTACTTGTGCAGAATGGTACTCTTCGAGTAGGAGATGTGATACTTGCCGGCACTCATTATGGCAAAATCAAAGCCATGTTCAACGAGCGTAATCAAAGAGTTCAGGAAGCGGGCCCGGCAACCCCTGTACTTATTCTTGGAATGAACGGTGCTCCTACTGCAGGCGACACTTTCAATGTGCTCGAAACAGAACAGGAAGCACGTGAAATTGCTGGTAAACGTGAGCAATTGCAGCGCGAACTTGGACTCCGTACTAAGAAGCGTCCCGGTCTCGAAGAACTTGGCAGACGCCGCGCGCTTAACGATTTCCATGAACTTAATCTTGTTGTCAAGGGAGATGTTGACGGTTCGGTTGAAGCACTTTCAGATTCGCTCATCAAGCTTTCGACTCCCGAAATTCAAGTCAATGTACTTCATAAGGGTGTTGGAGCCATTTCAGAGAGCGATGTGACTTTGGCAGCTGCTTCCGATGCCATCATCATCGGTTTCCAGGTGCGTCCTTCCGGAGCAGCCAAAAAAGAAGCTGATAAAGAAGGGGTTGAAATCCGTCTCTATTCAGTCATCTATAAGGCGATCGAAGAGGTTAAGGATGCTATGGAAGGTCTGCTTTCTCCGGAAATCAAAGAGGAAATCACGGGTACTGCAGAAGTGCTCCAGACCTACCATATATCAAAAGTCGGCACTATTGCCGGCGCCATCGTGCGTGACGGCAAGATTAAACGCAATAGCAAGGTGCGCGTAATTCGCGACGGTATCGTAATCTATACCGGAGAACTTGGATCACTGAAACGCTTCAAGGATGATGTCAAGGATGTTGTTTCGGGCTATGACTGCGGTCTTTCGGTACAGGGTTACAACGATATCCGTGAAGGAGATCTCATAGAGGCATATGAGGAAGTCGAAGTGAAGAAATCACTCTGATGGCATGCATATTTTTGAATCTTGGAAGTAACCTTGGTGACCGTCGGCTCAATCTAAGCCGAGCAATGCGCGCCATAGGCGAAGAATTTGGCAATTTCGAAATAAGTCATGTGGTGGAATCAGCTCCTTGGGGGTATGATTCCACCCATAATTTTTTAAACCTTGGGATGATGATAGAGAGCGAATTGCCGCCCGAAGAAATACTGCATAAACTTCAGGTGATTGAAAAGAGCATAAGTGCGGGAACGCATAGAACCTCAACCGGAGACTATTTGGACCGGGAGATTGACATAGATATCGTTGCAATTGACCGTGAGATAATAGACCTTCCCAACCTTAAAGTTCCACATCCCAGAATGGAAGAAAGGAAATTTGTTCTCGAACCGCTACATGAACTTGCTCCGGGCTGGCGACACCCCGTGTCTTGCCTCACGCCCGTAGAAATGCTACTAAAACTTGAACAATGAAAAAACTTGTTTTGGTCCAAGACCGCGACATACTTTTGGTTAAGACGCCTGATGGTTTATCTTTGCCGGATGAAGGTAAGATAGAACTTTCAGAAGAAGCCGATAAATTCTGCTATGGAAATTATATTGCTTCCCGAATATCGGGGGTGTCGAATAATAATGCGCATACAGAGCTGAGAAATCTCCGAGATTCATGGCAAGACATGGAGGAAGAGGAATATCAAGCAGCTTCAAAAGGAATGGAACTCCTCAATTGGAATGATGAAGAACTATATTGCGGACGTGACGGGTCTAAGCTTGAAAGACATACAGAGATTAGTAAGATCTGTCCCACATGTGGAGCTGAGTATTTCCCCCGTCTGAATCCGGCTATAGTGGTTCTTGTCACTAAAGGTGACGAAGCTCTGTTGGTGCATGCCCGCACACTGAAGAAACAAGTTATGGCTCTTGTGGCGGGGTTTGTTGAGACAGGAGAAAGCTTGGAAGAATGTGTGAAAAGAGAAGTGAAGGAAGAAACGTCTCTTGAAATCGAGGATATCCGATATTACGGCAGTCAGTCATGGCCTTTCCCCCATCAGCTCATGGTTGGCTTTACTGCCAGATATAAATCGGGAGACATAGGATTTGCTGATGGAGAATTGAGTGCAGGAGGATTTTTTACCCGCGAAAATCCACCGTCCATCCCATCTATGCCTTCATTGTCACGTATGATTATTGATTCATGGCTGAATAATGAATTCTGACTCTTCCTATTCCATTGATCTTTAGCAATGTTGCTTTGATGGTCAACATATTGCCTTCGGAGCATATGAAATTTTTCCTTAGGTCTGTTTGACATAAAATCTTTCATTCTCTTCATTGGAAATAAAAAAGTTGATTTACGCATAATTGCAGAAATGTTAAAAACTTTTAGACTTTCCTCAATGTTAATAGAAAAAATAGGGTTTTGTAAGCGTGATAAAGTAACAATATAATGGATAAGTTAAGAGAGGCACTTAGCCGCTTTCCCCGTTGGATCTTCACAATCCTTACGGTATTATTGATTCTCTGGCTCACGCTTATGCCGGATCCTCTCGGCGATACTACTCCGACTTTATTCCCCGGCGCCGACAAGGTAGTTCATGCCATCATGTTCGGATTTCTCACCACAATGATTCTTCTTGATCATCAGCGAAACATATCTTGGCGACCGGTTTCTTCCGGCTATATAGCCGTCGCAGCCACAGTTTCCTCCCTCTTAGGGATTATTGTGGAAGTGCTGCAGCTAAAAATGGAGATGGGAAGAGGTTTTGAAACCGCAGATATTATTGCAGATATTTCAGGGGCTGTATTGTGTGGCGTTGGTTGGAAGATGCTCCAAAAGCGTTGGAGCGTAACCAACGATAAAAGATAAGCACGGTTCGCCGAAGTCTCATAACATTAATAACGATTTCCTTAGGTATTCCACAATGTCAGAAAAAGATAAACACCCAACTTCCGAAGCGGAATCAAAACCTGATTCCACAAAGCCAATGTCTGCGGTAGGCAACGAAGGCGAAGGTATTAAAGGAAAGGATGTAGACAATCAGCCTGAAGAAAATGATCAGGCTGACGCTTCTAAAGATAAAAAGAAGCGTCATCATTGGCTACGTCCCACATGGCTGCGCATCACTTTAAAAGTGATAATGTGGATTCTTATCGTTATTATTCTCATACCTGTGCTGTTATACGTTCCTCCAGTTCAGACATTTGTCAAAGATCTAGCTTGTGACATGGTGTATAAGTCAACCGGCATGAAGATAGAGATTGACAAGTTCAGACTCAAGTGGCCTGTCGATCTGTCTTTGACGGGAGTAACTATTGTTGAGGCATCCGGAGACACCATGGTATATGCTAAAGAGGTGATAGCCGATGTCAAGCTAATGCCTCTGACCAAACTTGATGTGGACATTAATCAGCTCAAACTGATTGACGGCTACTACAGGATGGTTTCACCGGATTCTTCCATGATTCTTAAAGTCAAAGCAGGATTATTGGAAGTGGATGATAAAAGTTCTGCTAATATTGCAACCGGTAATATAATTCTGAATAAGGCATTGTTAAAAGACGGTGCTCTGTCGCTGTATATGAATGTGTGGAAACAGAAACCGACTTCACAAGACAGCACTACTACGCCTTTTGTAATCAATGCAAATGATCTTAAGCTTGAAAAGTTCAGTTTTGAGATGTCGATGCTGCCTACCATCGACACTCTGGTCCTTTCAACAGACAATCTTTCTCTGCGTAATGGCGTTGTAGACCTGAGTAAGAATCTCGTAACCGCGTCTTATCTGGGAACTTCAGATGGAAACGTTACTTATCTTACCCCGACACAAGAATATATTGCTACTCATCCTGCACCTGTAGCTGATTCTACATCCAACACCTCTTCTCCCCCCATGGTGATAAAAGGTGATACCGTTGAACTCAGCAGATTCAAGGCGTTATATGCGGTTAAAGATGCAAAACCTTTACCGGGATTCGATCCTTCCTATATTTCTGTGGAAGATGTTAATATAACTCTTCAGAATTTTTACAATGCCGGATCATCTATAGATTTACCTCTTACACGCGTTGAGGCGAAGGAAAGGAGCGGTCTGCAGATCACCAAGGGAGACGGTACGGTCATGGTAGATTCTACGGGTCTCACTTTAAAAGCTTTAAATATTCAGACTCTATACTCTTCGCTATCAGCAAATGCCGGTGTGCCTTTTGCACTCATGGAACTCAAACCTACGGCTCCACTCAACGTGTCTGCATCCGGTAGCGTGGGAATGCCGGACATAGAGGCATTTATGCCAACTCTCTCTCCCTATACATCCAAACTCCCCGACAGAAATCCTCTTGATTTCAAGTTAGAGGCTAACGGAAGTCTTGCCAAAGCAGAAATTCCCGAGCTGAGTATTGGAATTGCAAATATCCTTTCCTTATCTGCTTCCGGAATGGCAGAAAATGCCTTAGACTTTAAGCAGTTGAAAGGGAAACTCAATTTTGAGGGTAGTGTCGTGAATCCCGGCGTTATTGACCGGCTTATTGGAAACATGGGATTTAAATTACCATCATTGAGACTTAAAGGAGATGCCACAGCTGACAGGCAGACTTATTCTTCACGTTTCAGCCTTCTCACTTCGGCTGGTGATTTGGCTGCTCAGGGGAGGGTGAGTCTTAATTCAGAAAGTTATAATGCAGATCTAAAGTTGCGTAATGTGAATGTCGCTCATTTTGCGCCTACTATGGGGATAGGCAAAGTAACGGGTACGGTTCATGCAAGGGGAGCAGGATTTAATCCTACTTTGCCTCATGCGTCTACAGATGTAAAGGTAGACATACAGGCTATAACATATGGTAAGAAACTGTTGCACGACATAACTGCCGATGTCACATTAAGGAATGGAAATTATACTATAGCAGCTACCTCTAACAACCCGGGAGTGCAGTTCCGGCTTGGAGGAACCGGTACACTGGCTCCGGATCTTTATACCTTTAATCTCGAGGGAGAACTCAAAGATATTGACCTTCAGGCTTTGGGATTGAGTCCGGATCCAAACGGAGGCAAAGGCACTATCACACTTTCCGGCTCTGCAAGTCCGGATAAATGGCTGTACGATGCCCACCTTAATCTCAATGATGTGGAATGGACAGTTGGCAATCAGTATTTTTCCTTACCCGGAGCTGTTGCGGGTAACTTCAGGGCAACCGGTGATAAGGTGGAAGCCAATATAAATGCGCACTTAGCCGATCTTGAATTTGAGAGCGGTGGAGGTTTGAAACATCTTATCCAGACATTTACGGAAACGGCAGACTCTGTCAAAGTACAGATTGGGCGTCGTGACTTAGATGTAGAGGGTCTTCAGAAGGCATTGCCATCTTTTAGACTTGGATTGAATGCTTCCGGAAGTGGAGTGGTAGGTCAATATCTTCACACCATGGGAATGAGTGTAGATACCATCTACGCACGCATATCTAATGATTCATTAATTTGGGGCAACATTGGATTGCTGGGCACCTCAAACGGTAGTATGAGAGCCGATACGTTGACCCTCAGGCTTCAACAAAGAGGTAAACTTCTCGATTATTTTACTCATATGGGTAACCGCCGCAACAATCCTCTCTCAGAGTTTGCTGATGTTAACCTTAACGGTTATTTCGGCTCTAATCGTGTGCTGTTGTCGGTCACTCAGAAGAATCAGAAAGGTGAGACCGGTTACAGACTCGGTATGACAGGCGCCATTACTGACTCGATAGTGTCTGTACACTTCACTCCGTTGAAAGCCACCATTGCATATTTGCCTTGGCAATTTAATGACGACAACCACATAGATTATAATCTCCTTAACCGTCACATCGATGCTAATCTCATGGCGAGCAGTAAAGAGAGTAGTATTCTTATGAAAACTCAATTGGGTAAGAATAATAATGACGAACTCAACGTTGATCTCAAAAATATCCATATCCAAGATTTCTTGAAGCTTTCGGTATTTGCTCCTCCCATCACTGCATCTGTCAACGCCAACCTTAGTGTTGGTTATACTGAAAATTGGCTATATGGTGGAGGAAATGTCTCTATTGCAGATTTCACTTATGACAAGCTCCGTGTGGGTGACTTTGATCTCGGTGTAAAAGCCGGACGTAACAACGACGGCTCAACCGGTGCTCGTTTGGATTTAAAAGTCGACAGCAAGGATGCCATGGAGGCAAGGTTTATGTTGGTGCCTGATTCACTTGGAGCCCTTACCCCGAAAACCATGCAACTGGATTTGCTCGGGTTCCCGCTATCTGTTGCCAATCCATTCTTGGGAGACGATGTGGCTCGACTTTCGGGATATCTCAAGGGATCGCTTGATATGGGAGGTTCGTTCGCTGAGCCGATCCTTAATGGTAATATCGTATGTGATTCCGTTGGAGTATATGTCCCTATGATCGGATCTTCCTTGAATATGAGTAAAGATTCTATTTCGATAAAAGACAATCTGATCAGCATAAATAATTTTGATATCTGGGGTGCGAACAATAATCCTCTCGTATTGAACGGTACTGTAGATGCAAGGAAGTTCTCATCCATATTGTTTAACCTCAATATGAACACCCGGAACTTCCAACTTATCGGTAATGATAAGAAGGCACGCAGTGATGTCTACGGTAAGTTGTTTATGGATCTGAATGCTTCGGCAACCGGACCACTTGATCATCTTAGCCTGAATGCCAATGTCAATGTGCTATCTGCCACTGATGTAGTTTACTCTATCCCGCAGACCACAGCCCAGCTGACCCAGCAGGATGCAACCGGCGTGGTGAAATTTGTGAACTTCAATGACACAACCTCAGTGGAAGCTGCCGATAGTGTAGCTCCCGTAATGTCCATGAGAATTATGGCGGGACTTACTATCCAACCGGGCACACAGGTAGAAGTAGACATACCCGGCACTGCAACCACCGGAAACGGAAAAGTTGAACTGTCGCCATCCGGCAACCTCAATTATTTCCAGAATTATATGGGTGACATGCGCCTTAATGGAGAACTCGAACTGGGCAATGGCTATGTGAAATACAGTGTGCCTATGATTGGTGAAAAGAAGTTTGTGTTTGATCCTTCGAGCAGTGTACATTGGAGCGGAGAAATAATGAATCCGTCATTCAATATATCTGCTACGGATGAGGTTAAGGCAAACCTTTTGCAGAACGGAAATTCGAGAATTGTGAATTTCCTTGTGAAGCTTGGAGTCACCAATACTCTATCGGCACCCAAAGTAGAGTTCGACTTATCAACCGATGATGACATGTCTATACAGAACGAACTGATGTCGATGAGTGCTGATCAGAGAAGTATGGCAGCAATCAACCTCCTTCTCACAGGACAGTATACAGGTCAGGGAGTCAAGACAGCCAGCAACGATCTTCTGCAGGGACAACTCTATGGCTTACTGACTTCCCAGCTCAACAACTGGCTTGCCAACAATGTGAAAGGAGTAGACTTGAGCTTCGGTGTTGACCAATATAATAAGACGGTCAATGGAGAGACGGGTAGTACGATGAGCTATAGCTACACTATGTCGAAATCGTTGTTCGATAACCGGGTTAAGATTTCCGTTGGAGGAAATTACTCCACAGACGCTTCAGCAGACGAGAACTTCTCTGAAAATCTTATCAGCGATATCTCGTTCGAGTATATATTACGCCAGACAAGTAATGTAACTATGTATATGCGTCTGTTCCGCCATACCGGATATGAGAGTATACTGGAGGGAGAAATTACCGAGACCGGAGTCGGCTTCGTTATGAAACGGCGTCTGTCAACCTTAAGAAATCTATTCAATCTAGACACATGGCGAGGATTGCCGCCTCCAC
>CAZXHO010000096.1:0-7934 GCA_964640365.1 uncultured Sangeribacter sp.
GTAAACTTGTAGAGAAGTACGGTATAGATGCTGTGAGAAAATTGCGTGATGAACCTGATACGATTACTGGCATTCCCGGGCTCGGAGCCTCACGTCTTGCTTCAGCTTCCGAAAGTTTATCACAGCTTAAACGTCCGCTCGATCTTTTATTGTTTTTGTACTCCTGTGGTGTCGGAACTCTATTCGTAGACCGTATATTCGGGAAATACCGTAACCGTACGTACGAGGTTGTTACGAGTGATCCTTATCAGATGGTGGAAAATGTTTGGCGACTCTCTTTTTTTACTGCTGATAAGATAGGGAAAGTTCTTGGTATACCCTTGGATGACCCACGGCGCCTTAAGGGCGCGTTACTCACAGCAGTGAAACATTTTGCAGAAAACGGACACCTGTTTGCCACTCCTGAACAGGCTATGGATTATGCAGCAGAGATATCGGGTGTGGATAAAGATAAGTTTCCAGAAATAGTCGATTCGTTGATAGCGGATGGGAGGATTGTGAAAAGTAGGGGAGGATTATATTTGCCGGTGTATTATGAAGCTGAACGAAATGGAGCGGAAAGACTTCTTGACCTTGCAGCGGTGAAGGTTGATAGTACCGATATTCAAGACCTTCCTACTCACGATGTGAAGGGAAATGAATATACACCGCGCCAAAAGGATGCTATAAAGATTGCTGTAGAGAATCCTGTAATGGTGCTGACCGGAGGACCGGGGTCAGGGAAAACCACTGTGCTCAAAGGCATTTTGGACTATTTTGAAAAGAAGGGTCTGAAATTTATTCTTGCTGCGCCTACAGGAAGAGCGGCAAAGCGTATGTCTGCGCTAACCGGATATGATGCATCGACCATCCATCATCTTCTCGGATATCGTCAAGGGGAAGGGTATTATAACAAGTCTATTGATACGGATGTGCTGGTTATAGATGAGGGATCGATGATGGAACAGGTATTGTTTGATCATCTCCTCGAAGCAGTGAAACCGGGTACAAGGATTATAATGGTTGGTGATGTTGACCAACTTCCGGCTATCGGAGCGGGTGATGTAATGAGGGATTTGATTAAGTCTAATTCGGTGCCGGTAGTAGAGCTTGATGAAAATTTTCGTCAAGAGGCCGGTAGCTTTATTGCCGCCGGTGCCAAAGCTATCAATCAGGGAGAAATGCCGGAAGCCAAGGAGGATGAGAATTTTATTATCATAGATGAGAATGGGGTGAAAGCTATCCACGACAGAATTTTATCACTTGTCAGTCAGGAATTGCCGGCAACCTATTCCATTTCTCCAACCGAAATTCAGGTTGTTACTCCACAGCAGATGGGACCGCTTGGTGCCCGACAGCTTAATATTGACTTGCAGAATCGACTTAATCCCGATGCCCCCGGAATAAAGCGTGGTGCAAGCAGTATGAGGCTTGGTGATCCGGTGATGCAGACGGCAAATTCCCGGGAGCGTGGGCTGTATAACGGTGAGGTCGGAAGGATAGTGGAGGTGGATCCTGAAGAGAAGTTTTTGATTGTCGAATATTCCGGAGGACGCCGTTCCAAATATTTGCGTAGTGAACTTAGCGAACTTATTCTTGCATACGCAACTACAGTTCATAAGCTTCAGGGATCAGAAGTGGATTATATGGTGATGCCTGTAACCATGACTCATCGCCCAATGCTCTACCGGAACTTGCTCTATACCGGGGTCAGTCGAGCCCGAAAGCTTTGTGTGCTTGTTGGAGAAGAAGAAGCAATTCGATATGCTGTTGAAAATAACCGTGACACTGTCCGTAACTCCAACTTCAGTTCCCGTCTTTCTACTCCTTGAGCTCGTTAGAATGGGGTGGGAGAGTCAAAACAGTAATGTACATTGTCAATAGGGAAGGTAAATTCTATCTTTTGGGCGTGAAGGTGCAGTCTGTTAAAGTTATTGCCATAATTATTACCATATAGCCTGTCACCAACAATTGGCATGCCGAGCCCCAGTTCAGAGGCTGAATGTATACGTAATTGGTGTGTGCGTCCGGTGTGGGGATGAAAGATTACACGGCTCCATCCTTCAGATTTTCCTATGAATTCATATTCTGTTACTGCTTCTTTCCCGTCATTGAAATCAATACGTTGGCGGGGACGGTCAAGCCAATCGGGAGAAAGTGGCAATTCTATATAACCCTTCACGGGTAACCCTCGTGATTCATAGTCTCCCTCAAGTTCTGCTATATAAGTTTTTTTCAACTTGCGCATGGCAAACATGGATTGCATTATCTTGTAGGGGGTAGATCCGAATGTAGCGATAATTATGCCTGATGTATCCTGGTCAAGACGATGTGCAACCTTGACATTACGATTTACACCATATTGATCTTCCAACCATTGCTGTACAGATATGGCTGCACCCTTTCCGGGCACTGAAAGCATTCCGGATGGTTTGTTGACAACACAAAACCATTTGTTCTCGAAGATTATCTCCGGCTCCATTGTGGCAACAGGGTGGGTATCTTTGTTAAGCGGAGGGTTTATCCGAAGTCCCTGTAGCATCCAACTGAGCACAGGCAGACATTTTCCACGACAGGCAGGATAATACATGCCGTGAATCCGTACTTCTCCCTCCTTAGGTTTGCCATACCAATATTCAGCAATTGATACAGGATGCCAACCATTCCTATAAGCAGCCTGCAACAGTTTCGGTGCACAACATTCGCCGGCCCCGGAAGGTGGAATGCCCGTAGATGTGGTGGCAAATATTTCGCTTAAACTTTTGCTTTCCCCCCTTGCATTGAGTAGTTGGAAGTTATTAAAAAGCCATTTTTGCAAGCCCTCGGAATCATTCCGGCGTTTCTCTTTTAAGTCTACAAGTACGGATTGGACATGCTTTAGATTTTCTGAAAAAGGTTCAAGTTCGGCGGCTAATCTCTTTTTCAGTCGCATAAATTCAGCTTTTTCAAACTGACTTTGCCGGATCAGGGCAGCCAACTCTTTTTCATCGGTTAATCCAGCTGCTCTTTGAGCATCCCTCTTTAATTTTGCTATGCGATAATTTTCCCTATATTGCGAAATCTCAGCTTCTTGTCTTTCTTTAGTAATCTCATAATCATTTTTAACCTTTGATAAAGAGGTCTTTTCAAATTGGGAAATCTCAACATTTTGTCTGGAAATATCAGCTTCTTTTGTCTTGAAATATCCATCCGGTTGGAGATAGTCGAACACCGGACCCACAAATCCATTATGAAAGAAACCTCCGCAACCCAATTGCCCTGAAAAAGCATACAGAGTGTGAGAATTTCCTGAAGAGTCTTTAGCAATGAGCACACCGAGCATTTTCCCTTCTTCAAGTTCACGACAGAAATTGATATCCTCCGTGCGCGAACTCTCCTTCAGCTTTTCGATACTGACCATTAATTCTTGAAAAGCCTCATTACATTCCTTATCCGGTATGTAATCAAACGGGTTATTCATAATCATTCATACCTACTATTTCCTAAAAAATTAAATTCCATTGCCTTTATCCTCCTCTTGAAATAAAAAAGGCTCTTATGTGCTAATCTTCCATAAAACTTGCCTGCCCAATTCTACGGAATTTTTAGTACGGTTGAATCCATGTTGGCTGCACAATGTTATATAAACAGAAATCCCTCATTCTCAACTACTGTTATTCTTCCTCCAAGGGTATAGTCTTGATGTGCGATGCAATTATGAAGAGCCTCGCGTATTGAGTAGTCTTCATATTGCTTCATAGTATCGGGAAATAGGGTTCCACCCGGCAATTCCCGCATAGTCTTATTACTAATAGTGAAGGTTTGAAATGAAATAGATTTTCCAAATCAGTTCTTCAATCAAGAACCGTACGGAGTCGAATATCTTGGTGGAGGATGGAATCAGATAATTGGATTTTATCTCTAAGATAAAGAATTAAAAGGAGAGTAGATTTACTCTGCATAAAGGTTTTCTTCCTTTTGAGGGATGTATTTATCCACAAGCTTGGAGATTTTGTGCATATCGGGCTTTTTATTAACATAATCAATAAATAGTCCGATTGGATAGAGGTCGGGATCTGAAGCTGATTGGAAATCAGCTGCATCTTCTGAATAGTCCCCATCTTCCACAGCATCTGCTTCAATAGCATAGTCGCTGAAAGCAATTGCGCGGTCAGCATCGTTACGGCGTTCTATGCTTACCAATAGTGTTGTAGGAATTATACTTAACTGAGGGTCTTCACCCCAAAATCCGGGGTTGTTGATGACTTCTGTCACTTGTGTGGCTATAACGTCAGAGAGTTCTTTTCTTGTCATAATAATTTCTTTATAATGTGTTTATTATCATAACACGTCAATCTTTGAAACGGTTCTCTTTAATTATCCCACACCCAATTTTATATATCCAAAAGTATAATATTGTGAGTCATACCATGGAAATATAATATTTGGTTCGATTAGCAATCACCTTATAGGCTCTTTGTCTAACTCTTTAGTACAATCACCGAATTCTCTTATTTCTCTTATTCATCATCTCCTTTTCTCTTGACCTTTGCATTGATTGCCTGAATCGTGTCAAGATAGGCTCTTTCTACGGGGGAAAGTTCTCTTATCTGGAATTTACGGTATTCTTCCTCCTCCATTGCCTTTCAACCGCTCATCTCCCAGGGTAAAACCTTTAATAATGTATTCCTTCAAGCGTTCGGTTGCCCGGTTAAATCGGTCAAGTGAAATACGCTTTAATTTAATTCAACCAACAGGTTAAAGTAAATAAAAGTGTTTTTATAATCAACACTTTTATTCCAAAATACTCTTTATAGAGAACATTTTACCAAGAACACAGGTCTTCGCTGAAAAGTGTTAATTACTATTCCATAAACTTGGAGGAAAACTTGAAAAAGAGGGATAGCGAATGGGATAATTTGAGTATCAATTTTAAGATTAGTTGATAGATTTTCAGGTATTCAGACACGAAAAAACCACCCAAATCACGATGCTGCGGATGCTTTGAAAGAGCGCAAAAGCATCTCCTTTGATACAGATTCAAACTTTGGGGAAAGCATTGGTGCAGTTTTCAACAGCATATTATAATCCGTTGGTGTGATATCCCAATGCTCATTCATAAGACGGAACAACCATTCTAATTCGCCCTCTTCGGCTAAGAATTGAGCCATGTTATTGAGGATTTCAGAATCGCTCTTCTCTGAAAACAGACTCTTATAGAATTGTCCCCATTCAGATGGATCAACCAAAACTTTCAACTCTTCATAATATTTCTCCTTGTCAGAATAACTGTTAAGGAAAAGGGTTCTAAGATTCTTTATCTGCTCTTCTTTAGTGCCATGTTCGCGAAGCAATTTTTGCTTCTGCTCCATCCAATCGACACGGTATCCATAAGAATATTCACGATATTCTTTATCGTTGCTTATTTCAATCACTCGATCAAGAAGCTTCAAGGCTGCATCCCAGTTCTTTCCATTGATAAGGGTTAAATACAATTTTATAGCTACCTGTGGATATTTAATGTTATTTTCCGCAAGTTGCCAAGCTTCCTCTAACAATCCTTTATTCTCTACAAAATCTATCTTGCGGCACATCCATTCACCACCCTTATGATCAAGATTGGCTTTGATCATGACGTAAAACATACCAAAAGACACTTCTCCGGATACCAGTCTCATCAGTTGCGGAGTGGAGAGATCTTCTGCTTTATCAGTCCATGGCTTTACTTGGTAATAATAGATATTGCTCCAATCAAGTATATTCGTATTCCTGTGATGAGAGGATACTGCATACGCTTCCCTGCCGATAGCTCGACAAAGCTCAGCGTCAAAATCTATCTTCGCTACACTTGGATTCAACTTCGAGTCGATAAACTGCGCAAAGCAATTATCTCGGTTAATCCATTATATGATTAGCTTTCGGAGTTCTTCTGCATCAGCTTCCTCCACTTGCGTTTTTAAAGATTCTATATCTGCCATGCCTCTCCTTGTTATATAAAGACAAATTTATTTGCCTCATATTGTTTCAGTGGATTGAACCGGTCGCAATTTGCGACCAGTTCCTCTTTCGCCATACTTGTTTATTCATCTGCAAAATTACCAAATATTAGCATAGATTCAAATTTTTCAGATTAAGATAAATTTGACTATAAGAGTCCATAAAAGATAAATTATGATTTTCTTATATAAACATATTATACTCTACTTTAGATATGAAATACCCATGTCGGTACTTTTAAATGTGATTTTTTTATCTAAAAGTACCGATATGTCGGATTAATTTTGCATCTTTGAACATGAAAATCAAAACGACACACCCAGCAACACCACTAATTGGACGTGATGCTCCTATTAATATACTATCGGAATCTCTCTCCTCTCCTCAATCCGAATTCATTGCTATATATGGCCGGCGCAGGATAGGCAAGACCTTTCTTGTGAAGGAGTTTTGTGATAACACATACTCTTTCTCATATACCGGCATAGATGACTATAATACCAAACAACAACTTTCTGAATTTCACAGAAGTTTGTTGCGTCAGGGATTACCCAAATGTGGAAAGCCACAAAATTGGTTTGACGCATTCAATATGCTACGTACTCTTGTGGAGTCCAATAAGGGATTACCCAAAATGAAAGGCAAGAAGATACTTTTCATTGATGAGTTGCCGTGAATTGATGCACGTGGATCGGATTTCGTAAAAGCACTTGGACATTTTTGGAATGACTGGGCAGCCTGGACTAAAGATATAGTTCTGATAATCTGCGGCAGCGCAACCTCATGGATGATTAAGAAGGTTTTCAATAGCAAAGGAGGGTTATATAATCGTGTGACTCGCCAAATAGAACTGACATCATTTACATTACATGAGTGTGAACAATTCTGCAATATACACAAATTCAATTGGTCAAGGAATCTCATAACCGAGGCTTATATGATTTTTGGAGGCGTGCCTTATTACTGGACACTGCTGGACCCGACAAAAAGTCTAACGGCAAACGTAGACTTTCTGTTTTTCTCTGAAAATGCCCGCATGAAGATTGAGCATCATGCACTTTTCAATTCTATGTTCTCTTCACCTGAAAGGTATGAATCCATCGTAAACACATTAATAGAAAGGAAAGGTGGTATGACCGCTAAAGAAATTTCTTATAAATCAGGAATTGGAATGTCATCAAAATTTATTGAAATGCTGACCAATCTAAAGATGTCCGGTTTTATAGTGGAAATTGCTCAACCTACAAAAAAGAGCAGAGGCGTTATATTTCAGTTGTCAGACAATTTCATTTTGTTCTATCATGACTTTGTTTTAAAAAAGAGAGCTAAGAACAATTATTGGACAACACATCAAAATACAGGTTCTATAAATGCTTGGAAAGGTTTGGCATTTGAAAGAGTGTGCCTCCGTCATTTCCATCAGATTAAAAATGCTCTTGGAATTGGTGGCGTTTACTGCGAATGTTTTACTTGGAAAGTTGCGGAAAACGAGTCATATCCGGCGATGCAGATCGACATGATAATTGACCGGGCTGACGGCATTGTCAATATCTGTGAAATGAAATTTACCAATAGTCCATTTGCTATCACTCCTTCTTATTTGGCTGAAATGAATCTGCGTCGAAGCAGATACCAGCAAGAAATAGCTAATAAGAAAGGCGTACAGCTAACCATGGTGGCATCTTCGGGATTGGTAAGAAATGCTCAAGCATCGGAAATAAGTTCTGTATCACTTTGGATGAACTTTTTGAATCATAAAAGAAGGACTCGAACCCAATGTCCCTTCTTTAATTGACCGAATTGAGACTTTCAAAACCTTATCAAGCATTTTGGGAAATAATGGTGTAATCTGGAGATTCGATCCGATGCTCCTGACTGACAAGATCGGTATTGAAGAATTGTTGGAGAAAGTATCTGGGATTGCAAGCCAATTGAAGGAGTATACGGAAAAACTTATCTTCAGTTTTGCGGATATTGGC
>CAZXHO010000097.1:0-7922 GCA_964640365.1 uncultured Sangeribacter sp.
ATCGGGTTCCCATTTGCCGGGAGTCTCGACACTCATTTTCACGAGATCCATCATGGGATAGTAGTCGCAGTCCGGAAGATCGTTTTCAGGATCAGCTATATCCATTTCCCAAGTGACAGTGTTGATCTCAAGTTGCACGTTGTCAGTATATGATTCCTCTGCTGCTATGTAATCTTCTACAAGATCAGTAAGTCGTGAAATAAAAGTTTTTGTGTCCATTGTCTCTTTGGTTTTAAATTTATGAATGAGGAGAATTGCCGGTGATATTGAATTATATCCTCTTGACTGCGAGAATTCAAGTTGCGAAGACTGCTTTCACGCAACATGGTTAGAAGTCGAAGAGTAGAGTGACTGAAATATTCCAGGCGTTGGTACGTAAAACTGCATCTGAATGTGCAGTGTATTCTTTGACGGCATTACCCAATCCGAAACGATAGCCTCCTGTTATCTGAATAAAATTTATGACGTCGAATCCGATTCCTAAATCCCAACCCGGCTGCACTTTCTTTGAGGTCAAAGGAGCATAACTTTCATTACCTACTTTAAAGAAGATCGACGGACCGGTGTAAATCATGGGTGCTACAAGATCATGAACAGATTTTAACCAGAATTTGTATTTGAAATGCAAAGGTACTTCTATGAAATTGCGTCCGAAACTTTCAGGAGATTTACCCTCCTCTTTCAGACGAGTGTTAAAGCGGGTGTATAACAAAGCGATATCAGCTGCCAAACCCGAAGTTGGCATCTGATATTCCAAGTCAAGGCCACCGCTGAATCCACCTCCGTTGCGCATTGATGCATCTTTTACTTCCGATAACTTGCCTGCAGCGATATCACCTCCAAAGCGGAACCCATAGCGCAATTGTGCCTCTGCGGTTGAGGCAGATGCACACAAAAGCAACAACATCAGATATTTCAGAATCTTTTTCATCCCGTTTGGAGTAATTTTACTTAATATTGTTTCTCAGTTTAGTGAGAAATTTCTTAATGGCATCCGTATCGTGGTTTTCCACGATGGTCTGGAGTTCCGAAAGCTGTGTACGGATTTTTTCAAGTTGTAATGGTGTATATGGGTTAAACATTATTTCGCTCAGGAGATGGTCATCTTCACCCAGCACGCCGCGTGCTATGTCGAAATGCCGTTTGAAAGTGGTGCCCGGAGCGTCTTGATGTTTCATGATACCTACGAACACAAAAGTGGAAGCAAAAGGAATTCCAAGAGAATATGCCATTGTCTCGTCATGCTCCTCGAAAGTGTATTCCACAACATTTAGCTTAAGCTCATTATATATATCCTTGAAAAATACTCGTCCGAGATGGTCTCCCTCCTTAATAATAACGGCATTCTCGTTGCGCAGATTGGAAAGCGATGCAAATGTCGGACCGAACATAGGGTGTGTGCTGACAAACGGGTGTCCGGTTTTTTCATAAAATTCCGGTAATCCGGTTTTAACGGATGCTATGTCACTCAGTATGGCATTATCCCTAATATACGGAAGAATAGCCTCGAAAGCCTGTATGGTATACTTCACTGTAGCTGCATTAAGCACCATATCCGGGTCAAAGTCTTTTACCTGTTCCGGCTTTGAAAAGCGCTCCACATTGAAAGTGAACCGCAACCGCTGTGGATCAGGGTCAAGAATGGCAACATCATGACGGAAAGAGAGGAGATCGCAGAAGAAAGAGCCCATCTTGCCGGCTCCGAGTATAAGGATTTTCATCAGATTACAATTTGTTATGCTTCAATGTGGTGCAAAGTTAGATATAAATTTCGAAATTCCTTCAATATTATAAATATAAATCCCATAATATTCTTATCTGATTGATAAGGATCTTTATGGGATTCATTACATCACAATATGATAATTAAAAAGATTTTATCGCATCATTCGGAGGTTGGAGGAGCTATTCGTTTTGCCGATGCCATATTGGCTGTAAGGTCTGCCGGCAAGACCCTGCTCTTATGCGCGAAGAAGAGGGTTATTAGTGCCAATACTGCTATGGCGATGGCTGTTGAATGCAAAATATTACCCAATCCGACAAGAGGACTTACTACTGCTCCGAATATATAACCGGCAAGCCCAATTAGAGCAGATGCATCACCGGCACACTGCCTACCTTCATTCATGGCAAGTGTATTGCCTACAGTAAACAGCATTCCAAGGCAGAACAGCATCGGGATATTCAATGCTTCATATACCCATACGTTATCCACAAGGTAGAAACATGCGAACTGGGCAGCTGCCACAAGAGTCAGACACCTACCGGCAATGACTGCAGATTTCTTAAGAGGGTGAAAGCGTAGGGCGACCATAGATCCGAATGCCACGAATATTGCATTAAATCCCATAAACAAACCAAATTGCAACTGGGTGAATCCGTAATGATCCTGAATTATAAAAGGTGCTGAAGAAATATATGCAAAGAGCACTCCGAGGGCAGCTCCCTTAAGCATTACATGAATAAGGAAATGTTTGTTGCGCCCGAGAACCACATAATTATGGAATGCCGCTCCGAAATGGCCGGTTACTCTCCTTACTTTCGGCAACGATTCTTTGAGCGCCGGAGATAGTAGCAGCAGCATCATGCTGAAACCAAAAAGAATCCAGAATATACCTTGCCATCCGATCGATCTTGCTACAAGTCCGCCAATCACCGGGGCACTTGCAGGAGCGAAGCCGTTGATGGCACCAACAAGAGCCATTACCTTTGCCAGCGCCTTTCCTTGGTAAAGGTCAGCTGGAATTGTACGGGCAAGGAAATATCCTCCTGAAGCTCCAATGCCCTGAACGAGACGCCACCAAATAAATACATGTATGGTTTTAGACCATACGCTACAAGCTGCGCCTATACAGAAGACAATCAAAGCACATACAAGAATCGGTTTCCTTCCGAATCTGTCGCTGAGCGGACCGAGTATCAATTCGCCGAATCCGAGTCCAATCATGCCGAAGGTCAATCCAAGCTGCACGGTTGAAGTGGTGGTATGGAAAGAGCGTACCATTTCCGGAAGTGTGGGAAGGTACATATCATTTACGAATGATCCGAAAGCGCTGAGAAGAACGAGATATAATATAAGGAAAGCATAATAACCACCTGTGGGTCCCGCCTGTGTGGGGGTGGTATTTCCTTGTAAAGAAGTAGTGTTTGTGGAATTCATAGTTTTTTTATTAGTTAAACATTAAAAATTGGTTTTGGGTTCTTGATTGATCGGACTATGTAAACACTATGACATTATTCCTGCGCTTCGTAAAACATATTTAACCTTTTCACCCCATGATAAGGTCAATTGCCCTTGGCGTGATAGAAAGAAAAGCAATGGTGATATCCTACGGTCGAGTTACAACTGACATACCTTACGGTCAAGTTACCTTGCCGCAATAAAAATACAGGAGGCGATTCTGTTTCGCCTCCTGCGAGATAAATGAATTAATATATAAATAGGATTAGTAACCGGATTTAATAAAAGAATCTTTCACTATTTTTATCCGTGTTATAGCCCTACCAGACTTGCATCCGCCTCTTTGTTATAAGTGAATTCGTTTCGAGGAATAGCAGCTCGCCAGCCATTCATGAAGTCGATCGGATAGCTTCTTGCAAGAGTGCTTGGCCAGCCTCCGCAATTTTCAAGATCTTTAGGATCCCATGCCTTACGGTCTATGACCTCGTTCCAACGTTTATAATCGAACCAGCTGAAGCCTTCACCCCATAGTTCTATCTTACGCTGAAGTTTGATTTCGTTGAGAAGATCATTTCCTGTGGCAGTTAATGTGTAATTTTCATCTCTTACCGCCATAAGCTCTTTGAGACAATCCTGAGCTCTTGTCATGTCACCGTTCATATAAGCAGCCTCAGCCTCTGTAAGCAACATCTCTTCAGCGCGCATATATGGAGGCCAGCAAGAGGTATATCCATCGTCAAGACCTTGGAATTTGTATTGTACACCGAGGCAGATTCCTTTGGTATTTGTCTGATAAATACCTTTTATGTCTAAAGGACGCATGCTGTAGAAAGTAGTGCCGTACTCTTTGATGAAATCCCACATCTGTTTGTTCTTGCCTTTAGGAGACTTACCTGAACCGGTGATTGACACACCATATTTAGTCTGCAAGGTAACTTCATCCGAGAAGAAATCATCTTTTGTAATCCCATATTTTTTAGCCATATCCGGCACAAGGTCAACCAACAACGGACCGAAATATAATTTGGTGCGAACGTCAGTGAGTGAGAGCTGATGATAGAGGTTGTAGTCCATAGATGAAGAATAACCCCAGCTGGTAACGTAATGTCCGTTGCAAGCATAATGAGGACCGAATCCCCAATAATAAATTCCCAGTGGATCCATGGCGGGAGACCAAATCCAAGCTTTACTTGTAGTGGAGAATCCTTTCAGGTATTCACTTGCGCTCATCAGCGGATAACCTTGACGTGCGTCATGAGCCATCTGTTGTGCAGTCTTATAGTCATTTTTCAGCAGAGCCATACGTGCAAGGATGCCCATTGCTACGTTCCCGTCGGCATAAAACAAATTCTCGCCTCGTTTTTCTCTCTCTGCAGGCACATCCTTAAAGAGCTCTATTGCTTCGTAAAGATCCTTATACATCTGATCATACACTTCATTACAAGTGTTGAAGGGATGTTCGTTAGGCTCGTCGGAATTGAGACGGAGCACAAGGCAGTATTTATTCCCATTGTCTGAATCAACCCAACGCGGACCATAAACTTGCATCAGGCGATAATATGCGTGTGCGCGGAATGTAAGGGCGTTTGCCTTAAGCCAATTCTGGTTTTGGTCAAGTTCACCTTCCGGAATTGACCCCAAAATATTGTTTGCAAGGTTTATGATTGAATAGGCATAACCATACATCCATGTTGCCCACCATCCGCTTATGAGTCGGAAATTCGATGGATTGGTAGAAGAATTCGCGTAATTGGTGATTTCTCCTATGTTAGAATCCGGACTCAACCCTTCTCCATAGAGATTACGGAAAAACAACTCACCACTTGCATTGAGATTGCCGTTCTTAAGATCGGCGAACTGACGGCTCATCTGACGCGCAAGGCCTGTCACTGCAGCATCGGCTCCTGCTGAAGAAGAATTAACCGTGTGATCCGAAATTCCTGTTAACGGCTCCTGCTGAAGATAATCTTCAGAACAGCTTGTTGTGAAGGGCAACATTAAAGCTGCGAGGGAGCCGATGATTAATAAATATTTTTTCATATTTGTATTTGTCTGTTAAGTGAGTGTTTAGAAACGAGCTGTAAGTTCAAAGGCATATACCCGGGATTCCACGAAATAATTACCCTGGCCTCCTGCGCTGTTATAGCGCGGGTTCATACCTTTACGCTTTGTAACTATAAAGAGGTTATCGATTGAGAAACCAAGGCTGATACCCTTAAGGCTCATAGCCCTCATCCAACTTTTTGGAAGATCGTAATTAACATTCAGATTTTTGAAAATAATGTTATTGTTAGATGTGAGCCAGCGGCTGTTGCTACCCGCGTTATCATTACTTGTATGATACATGTTCACCTCCGGATTGATGTTCGGGTTGATTCGGTTCGGGCTGTTTTCAGTAATGCCCTGTGCCATCTCTTCTGTCCAACTATTGAGGATATCTTTATGGAGAGCCGAACCGGCTACCGTGCTCATAAGAGTGCTGTAGGTAGAATCAAGGGTCTTTCCGCCGAGGGTATAGGTGAAGAGCATTCCTATGCTGAGGTCTTTCCAGCGCAGATTAGTTCCGAAAGAACCTGTCACTGTAGGAAGTGAAGTGCCATTAAAATCGTTTGAAGCATAAGACGTCTTGGTCGTGTAATATTTGTCACCTATCTTAACCAATGCATTGTCGGCTTCTGCATTCTTTAGATTGGAATCCCATTTATCCTGATCGAAGAACCATCCGAGGGAATGTCCGTTGTCATCAAATTTTTCGGTTTCAAATTTGTTGCAAGGGTTAATTTCGTAAAGAGAACGTCCTGTCATCATATCTACACCTGCCCATGTAGGCATGTACCATTCATAACGGCTCCTGCCTTCCACGAGGGCACGTGGAGATGAATAGATGTTTCCTGCCGGAAGCTTAGTAATCTTATTTTTTATGAAAGTAGCATCCACGCTAAGATCCCAAGTCCAATCACCGGTTCTGATCACAGTTCCTCCCAAGGCAATTTCCCAGCCCCAGTTGTGCATGTCACCCACATTTCTATATATTGTCATCAGCGATCCGTCGCTATTAGTGCCGTTTGACGGCGCTTGTCCAACTGAATATATAAGGTCGCTGTTAGTGCGGAGGAAATAACCTACGGATAGATTCAGACGGTTATTAAACATATTGGTCTCAAGGGCTGCATCAAATGTCTTTGTTGACTCCCAGTGAAGATTGGAATTACCAAGAGTTGTCGGGAATATAGAGGGATTGCCGTTGAGTGTATGATCATACTTCGACCATGCATTCATGTAAGGATAGTAACCGGAAGTATAATCGTTACCTGCCGTTCCATACGAAAGACGTACTTTCAAGAAGTCGAGCCATGATGTGTCTTGAAGAAATTTCTCTTTTGAGAGAATCCAGCTTGCACCTGCACTCCAGAATGTTCCCCAGCGTTCGTCCTTTGAGAATCGGCTTGAACCATCTCGGTTGAGGCTGAGTTCAACGAAGTATTTCTGATTGTAGTTATATCTTGCACGTCCCATATAACTTTCCGTACGGTAACAGAATGCATATGCGCCTGTTTTCTCGTTGGATGTAAAGTTGCTCATATAAAGTTTATCAGGGAACAGCTGATCGCGGTTGCTTAATGATGTATACTCATATGACCTATTATAGTTTTCGTGGTTGAGCATGACATCCACATGGTGCTCTCCGTATTCCTTCGACCAGTTAAGAGTCTGTTGGAAGTTGTAGGTGTAATCTTTATAAAATGTTTTTGCCAGACGTCCAAAATCTTTTGCAGATCCGATTATAGGACTATCATAGCTTGTATCCTCTTCTCTCCAACGGTTCATAGAACCTCTGATTGTAATGTCGAAACCATAAGGAAGAAGGATGGTGCCATATGTATTGGCATCGAAAGCCAGGCGTTCTGTATCATCGCTATTGGCACGGAGAATATAGCCTTTGTTGCTTACAAATGCTGCGTATCCTGCCATAGTATTCCATATTGGTGCGCCACTCTTATCACGAATTATTTCACCCGTTTCCCAGTTATGCTCATAATATGGCAGACCGGGAGCGGTAGTCTGATAAGCAAACGGGTTGCTGGTTGAACTGAGGTTATCTGAATCAAACTGAGGATTGGCAGAGTTACGTACTGAAACACCTACATTCATACCGAATTTAAAAAACTTAACAGGCTGGGCATCTCCTCTAAGACGGGCGTTCCATCTGCGGAAGTCATTGTTTTGTATATATCCCTGTTCGCTGAGATAGCCTACAGAACCGAACATGTTGAATTTATCTGTTGCTCCTGTTGCGCTCACATTATATTCCTGGCGATTACCATTGCGTGAAATAGCCTTCCACCAATCAAGGTCGGTATAACCCGGCATCATTGTGGCTATTACTTTACCCTTGGCATCGAATACCTCATCGCCTCCGGCACTGATGTCGCCTTTGCCATTTGCTCCTTTATAAAGATTCAATACACCGGCAGAAGAGAAGAATGTTTGCACGGCACTTTCAAAAGCCTGTTGACGGGTAAGAGGATCCGATCCGTCTATCGATGCTGAATAGTTCTGATTTGATATGGCCTGAAGCATAGTTTCATTCCATCTGTCATATCCGAGCCTTTCGTACTGTGGCAAACCACGTTGGTATGCGCCCTGCCTGATCTTGAGCGTAACATCAATCTTTCCGGTACCTTTTGCCCGTTTTGTGGTGATCATTACCACTCCGTTTGCACCTTTAGAACCATAGAGC
>CAZXHO010000098.1:0-7916 GCA_964640365.1 uncultured Sangeribacter sp.
CGTTACTCCGGACGATGCAACCGACAAGACGGTTACTTGGTCTTCAAGCAATTCAGCAGTCGCAACGGTTGATGAATCCGGTAAGGTCACTGCTATCGCAGTAGGTGAAGCCATAATCACTGCTTCTTGCGGTTCGGCTTCCGCATCTTGCGCCGTTACCGTTACAGAAAAACCGATCCCTGTAATACCTGTAACAGGCATTTCCCTCGACAAGGACAAACTCAGCCTAACAGTTGAACAGATCTCTAAGCTGATTGCTACCGTAACCCCTGAAAACGCCACCGATAAAACAGTTACTTGGTCTTCAAGTAATCCTGCAGTCGCTACGGTCAATGCATCAGGCGAGATTACTGCCATTGCAGTAGGTGAGGTCATAATCACCGCTTCATGTGGAGATAAGTCTGCCACTTGCGCTGTTACCGTAACTGCCAAACCGATCCTTGTAACCGGCATATCTCTTGACAAGGACAAACTTAACCTAACAGTTGAAGAAACTTCTATATTAGTTGCTACAGTTACTCCTGATAACGCCACTGAAACAACAATTACTTGGACTTCAAGTAATCCGACAGTGGCTACAGTTGATGCGTCAGGTAATGTTACAGCCATTGCAGTAGGTGAGGCCACAATCACAGCTTCATGCGGATCGGCTTCCGCATCCTGCTTGGTAACTGTATCTGCCAAACCGATCCTTGTAACCGGCATATCTCTCGATAAGGACAAACTCAACCTGATCGTTGAAGAAACTTCTACTCTGATTGCTACGATAACTCCTGAAGATGCCACTGATAAGAATGTCATTTGGACTTCGAGCGATCCGGCAATTGCTTCTGTTGATGCATCAGGAAACGTTACTGCCATCGAAGTCGGAATAGTCACAATTAGTGCTACTTGCGGATCTGCTTCTGCCACTTGTATAGTAACCGTAACAGCTAAACCGATTCCGGTAACCGGAATTTCACTCGATAGAGACAAAGCAACAATGACTGTAGGTGACGCACTGACTCTGATAGCTACTGTAACTCCGGGAAATGCCACAGAGTCTACTGTAACATGGACTTCAAGCAATAACGAAATTGCCACTGTAGATGCATCGGGAAATGTTACTGCCATTGCAGTTGGTGAAGCCACAATCACTGCTTCATGCGGAGGAAAGGAAGCCATATGTGTGGTAACAATAGTACCTGTAGAGGTAAAAAGCATTACCCTTATACCTAAGACAGCAGAACTTAAGGTTGGAGAATCCATTAAAGTTACTTCTATCGTACTACCCGAAAATGCTTCCTCGGTTGCAATTAATTGGACTTCCGACAATGAATTGATTGCCATTGTAGATGCTTTAGGAAATATAACTGCTGTGTCACCGGGAGAAACTACAATCACGGCTTCGTGTGGAGGTAAACAAGCTACATGCGTGGTGACAGTAATCCCTGCGGACGTTGAGAGTATAACCCTGAATCCTCAATCTGCTTCACTCGAGGTGGGAGAGACACTTCAAATCTCATACACCATCCTTCCTGATGGAGCCGCTGCCAATACAGTAATCTGGACTTCAAATAACGAAGCTATCGCAACTGTAGATAGCGATGGAAAAGTTACAGCACAATCTGTTGGAGAAGCCATAATTACTGCCACCTGTGGTGGGCAGCAAGCAACATGTGTTGTGACGGTAATCGAGACACCTGCAACAAGTGTGGTTATCAGTAAGAACGCACATGAGATGAAAGTCGGAGAAATCTTTGAGCTGAATGCATATCCTCTGCCGGAGACTACAACAGACAAGACTATAAGCTGGTCTTCATCTGATGAAGCTGTGGTAACTGTTGATGACAAAGGAGTAATAACAGCGATTAGTCTCGGAGAGGCAATCATCACTGCCTCATGTGGAAATGCTTCCGCCATTTGCACTGTTACAGTGATTCCGACACCGATAGAAGGCATTTCACTTACCAACACGGAAATGATCTTACAGGTTGGAGAAGTGACAGAACTTATTCCTCTCATCCGTCCGGCTAACGCAACTTATCCGGAAGTGGCTTGGGTATCGGATAATGATGAAATCGCATCCGTTGATGCAAATGGTATAGTGACAGCGGTATCGCCGGGCGTAGCCATCATCACCGTATCTTCTGTTTCTGATCCTTCTATTGTAGCTACTTGTAAGGTTACAGTTGAGCTTGACATAATCACAGTGCAGAAAATTGAATTAGACAAGACTGAGATCGAATTGATCGAAGGTGACACCTACTTGCTTACCGCTACAATAAGTCCGGAAGATGCCTCCGATCCTCTCGTGACATGGCGTTCCTCAGATAATCTCTATGCAATTGTTTCTGCCGAAGGTTTAGTAACTGCTATATCTCCGGGAGTTGCAACCATATATGCTTCTTCATCGAGTGGTTTGACAGCAGAATGTATTGTGACCGTCAAACCACGCATAATCGAGCCTACCGGAATTTCTCTGAGCAACACAGAGATGATGATGCGTGAAACTTTCACGGCAGACCTTATAGCAATCGTAAGTCCCGATAACGCTACAGATAAGAGTGTTGTCTGGGCATCCGATAATGAAGAGATCGCTACAGTTGATGCCAACGGTATAGTTACTGCGCTCAAGGTTGGTGTAGCAACTATCAGTGCCACTACAGTCAATGGGTTGACAGCAACCTGTGTTGTAACAGTAGTGCCAAATATTATTGCAGTAAGCGAGATTTTACTCGATAAATATACCTTGGAACTTGAGGTGGAAGAACAATACTCTCTGATTGCCACAATCAATCCGGAGGATGCTTCCGACAAAACTGTCACTTGGAAAACTTCCGACCGCACCATTGCAACAGTTTCAGAGGACGGAGTCGTAACAGGCATCAGTGTAGGAACTGCAACCATCTATGCTTCTTCTTCAAACGGTTTAACTGTTGAATGTGTGGTAACCGTAGTTCCCGGAGAGATCAACGTAACAGGAATCACTTTGACAAATACGGAAATGATGATGCGTGAAACTTTCACGGCAGATCTTATAGCTATCGTAAGACCCGATAACGCAACCAATAAGGACGTTGTTTGGAGTTCGGATGATGAGAAAATTGTTTCTGTAGATGAAAACGGTATTGTGACTGCCCTCAAGGTCGGCGTAGCAACCGTTACGGCAACTACAGTAGATGGCGGCTTCAAAGCAACCTGTGTAATCACCGTAGTACCCAATATTGTGGCAATTGACAATATAGCCATAGAGGAAACGGAGCTTATCTTGATTGAAGGTGACACACATACTCTATCTGCGAACGTAACTCCTGATAACGCCACTGATCAGACTATATCTTGGAGTACACTTGATCCTGAAATCGCAACAGTTGATGACAACGGTATAGTGACTGCAATCAAGGCGGGAGAGACAAAGATATATGCCACATCTTCTAACGGTCTGATCGCCGAATGTCATCTTATTGTTATGCCGGGCTTTGTGCCGGTTGAGAGCATTTCTCTCACCAATACTGAGTTGCTCATGCGTGTCGGCAAAACTGCAGAAATCTATGCTATTATTCGACCCGATAATGCTACGAATAAGGAAGTGGTTTGGTCATCCGAGAATGAAGAGATAGCAACAGTCGAGAATGGTGTAATTACGGCTAAAAAAGTAGGAAAAGTGACTATCATTGCCACTTCTGTTTCCAATCCGGAAGTTAAACAGGAATGTTACGTTACTGTTGTGGAAGATGTAGTCATTATCGCCGTAGAATCTATCACCCTTGACAAGTATCAGCTTGAACTCGAAGTAGATGAAACCTATCCTTTGAAGGCTATTATCAAACCGGATGACGCTACTGACAAGACTGTCACATGGAAATCTTCTGACCGCTCCATTGCAACTGTTTCCGAGGATGGAGTCGTAACCGGTATCAGTGTCGGAACTGCAACGATCTATGCCTCCTCATCTAATGGTTTGACAGTTGAATGTATCGTAACCGTCGTTCCGGGTGATATTGATGTAACGGGAATCTCCTTGAACAACTATAAATTGATGATCCGCGAGACATTCACGGCTGAACTCATTGCTATTGTAACTCCTGATAACGCTACCAATAAGGGTGTAATTTGGACTTCAGACAATGAAGAGATCGTTACAGTCAATGAGTACGGTGTAGTTACAGGGGTCAAAGTCGGGGTAGCGAATGTTACAGCCACTACTATCGACGGAGGATATGCAGCAACCTGCGAAGTTACGGTAGTGCCTTATATCATTGCCGTCAGTGAGATTTTGCTCGATAAGTATTATCTTGAGCTCGAAGTGGATGAAAAATACAATCTGGCAGCTACTATCAAACCCGAGGATGCTACAGACAAGACTGTGACTTGGAAATCATCTGACCGCTCCATTGCAACTGTTTCCGAGGATGGAGTCGTGACGGGCATCAGTGTGGGAACGGTATCGATTTATGCCTCTTCCTCTAATGGTCTGACAGTTGAATGTATCGTAACCGTCGTTCCGGGTGAGGTCAAAGTAACGGGAGTAACCCTGACTAATTCCGAGATGATGATGCGGGAGACTTTCACTGCTGATCTGATAGCACTCGTAAGACCTGACAACGCTACCAATAAGGAAGTAGTATGGAGCTCGGACAATGAAGAAATCGTAACGGTTAATGAGAACGGTATTGTGACCGCCCATAAGGTTGGGGTAGCAACCGTTACCGCCACTACCGTAGACGGAGGTTTCAAAGCAACATGTGTGATAACAGTAGTGCCTTATATTATAGCTGTCAACGAAATTCTCCTCGACAAATATATTCTCGAAATGATCACTGGCGACGTTGAGACTCTCGTTGCTACAGTTAAACCGGAGGACGCAACTGATAAGACTATAACATGGATATCGTTGAATCCTGAAATAGCAACTGTTTCAGATACCGGAGTGGTAACAGCCATTAGTCCCGGAGTAACTAAAATATACGCTTCTTCTTCCAACGGTCTGACTGCAGAATGTGCCGTTACAGTTGACCTCGGAGAAATCCCGGTTAGTGAAATTCTGCTTTCTGACTACGAATTGATCCTGATGGAGGGTTACAGTGATGAAATCGCTGCAATCGTACTCCCTATTGATGCTACTGACAAGAACGTCACATGGACTTCAAGCGATGAGACTGTAGCAACTGTCGATGCATCCGGACTCGTAGTTGCGCTCAAGGTTGGTGAATCTATTGTAACCGCCTCTGCCTCCAATGGCGTTACAGCTACCTGCCATGTCACTGTTATTCCTTCAATCTTCTCCGTATATGCCTTCACGCCCAAACAACTTCTACGCAAAGGTGATGGAACTACGCGCACATTCATAATAATGATGGATAAATCTGATGAAGAACTGACTTCTTTGGGATATAAATATGTGGTTGGCTATACGACCCTTGAGGGACAGTCTGAAATAATTGCCGAAACACCGGTACGCTATTGTCAGGCATCCAAGGAGATCTACAATGATCCTTCACTCGATTTCTGGACATTTGCATATTATAAAGATGAACAGGGTAATATCATCTATAGCAACTTACGTCATCTTGATGGAAGAGAAGAGGCTCTTGTTGACCAGTCTATTATAGGTTCTATAGGGACTCGTGGAATGGGAGTTAATGACAATTGGATTCAGATCTCAAATACTCGTGCATACATATCTACAGAAACCAACGGTAACTCTAATGTGGCTATCTTCTCATTGTCAGGCGAAAGGGTATACTTCAAATCATTTGTCGGCATCCAGAATATTTCAGATGAAATAGAACTCACTCAATTTACTCCGGGAACTTATATCGTAACCCTAATTGGTGAGAAACCCGTTAAGTCAAAGAAGATTCTTGTCCGTTAAATAAATTCTCTGTTAAAATGAAAAATATTAAAGCAAAATATATTTTTGTAGCAGCCATGTTTCAGTTGCTGTCAGCGCAAGCTCAGACAACTGAACCCGGCGAAAAGTTTGCGATTAAGGCTACTGCCGACATAGGCATCGGAAAGGTGCTTAATACTAAGAGCAATCTTTCAGATCTCTCCTACAAATCATCGGGGTCGGACTTCGGAATTGATTTCGGTTGGAAATTCTGGAACCGTAAGAGTAATTCGCTCGAAGCGAATATCGGTGTCGGTTACAGTCATACATCTCTGACAGCTGATCTTGGTAAGCTGAATTATAACTACTCGGCTTCCGCCCTTGCCGATATGGACGGCGTTCCTTATATCCGCTATTACGAGCTTGGCGGAATACATCAGAAAATAGCTGCAGAGCGCGTGAGCGTACCGATTTATCTGAACTATCAGTATCAGTTCAGTAAAGTTTTCGGTATCCACGCACTTGCAGGAATAAAGTTGGGATTTAATGTTTCATCAAAAGTGAAAGAAACCAACGGCACAGTCTTCAGCTACGGAGTATATCCCCAGTATGACAATCTGATGATTGATGCACCGTATATGAACGAATTCGGAGAAGCGATTCTTGACACCGACCGGACAAGGAAGCCTGAAGCAAATTCGCTTACCACTTCCTGTCTTCTTGGTGTAGGTGCTGAAGTACGTGTCGGAGGTCCCTTTGCGATAGACGTAAGCCTGCGTTATGAAGGAGGTTTTAATGATATGTTTAAGAAAGCTTACAATAGCTCTGCTGCATTTAATGCTGAGAACGCTCCCGTGAGATATACGGTTGCGGAAGGGCAGACAGCAGCATCCCTCTCAAACTATCTCAACAGCTCAAAGATTGCAAAGTTATCTTGCGCGATATCGCTTATTTGCCGATTCTGATATCGCTTTCCTTGTCAGAAAAAGTAATAACTGTATGTGCCTTCAAGATGGCAAGCTTATTCATCTCAAGGGGGCTAAGTTTCTTTGCCCCCTTTGGAACTGTAAAATCTGACTCGCTCATATTTTATCTGCTGTGTTTTGATTTTTGTCTTTCTTTTCTATTAATGGCATCAATGCATTGATCAGCAACATCACCCCTACGTATGTAACTCCCAATACGAAGAAATCTATACTGATCGGGAAAGCTTCCTTTACCCAGCCTCCTGCCAGATAAGAGAAGAAGAGGAGCCATAGAGAGCTTTGGACTGTGACACAAAGTGTACACCATCTTTTTGCACGGAATCGCTGATACCAAATGCTCCATACAGTAAACGGCAAACAACAAATGTTGCATAAAGCAAGAGACGGAAGCGAAGCCGGAAACAACAGCAGAGCGAGAAGACTGACGGAGAAGTAGGCGAAACCGACTTCACTCCATCCGAAAAGACCAAAGAATTTGGATGCGGATGTAGCCAGTATGTCATCACAACCACCTTCCTGAAGCACTCCACAAAAGCGGTCAGCCTTTGGATTGTGAATTTTCAGAGATTTCTGAACGAGCAAGTATGTGACATACAAACCTCCAAGATCTATTGCTGCTATAAAATAGGTAGATATATCTTTATATAAGCCATTGGTAATGAAGGCGTATACAAATAGCGCTACCATGCAAGCGAGAAGCACCCATTTTTTGGATTTCTTGAAGAAATCCAGTCTTCGGTGCAACCCCAAGTCCGGTTCGGCAGCTCCTTCTTTTGCTTTTGAAAGAAAAACGTTGCCGTCCCAGGCATCAATAAAACGCGACAGAGTCGTCTGTTTCGGTTGCCCCAGACTTATGTACTCCACTTTGTCTCCTTCAATTGCCGTGACAATGATATTACCTCCCTCAGCACCTGCAGTATGTGCCAGAAAAGGAAGTGGCAACTGCTTGATGCCGGTTTTATCGGAAAGGAAATAAGCTTCCGACTCCACACCGTAGTCTTCCAGAGCCCTTGAAAGTCCAAACCATGACTTGAATGGAATGGACTTCTCCTTTTCAAGAGTATAGTCGTGAGTATGGCCGACACCAAGAAGTGTCAGCCAATCGCTAAGCAATG
>CAZXHO010000099.1:0-7904 GCA_964640365.1 uncultured Sangeribacter sp.
GGTGCCTCCCGGAAATCCCCTTACTCCGGTTGCACGCAGGCGCCTTCAGGCAATAGAAAATTTCAGCGATCTCGGCAGCGGCATTCACATAGCCATGCAGGATCTCGATATCCGAGGAGCCGGAAATCTTTTGGGAGCCGAACAGAGTGGTTTTATCGCTGATCTCGGATATGAGGCATACCAAAAAATTCTAAAAGAATCGGTGTTGGAACTTAAGACTGAAGAATTCGCTGAAGAATTTGATGAACTTAATGCCGGTAAAGAGGAGGAATTTGTGGCAGACTGTACGATAGAAAGTGATCTTGAACTACGGCTTCCGCCGGATTATGTTCCGCAGGAGAGCGAACGCATCAGCCTCTATCAGCAGCTCGACAATATGGAGACTCCTGCACAGATTGAAGAATTCCGCAATCATCTGCGCGACCGGTTCGGTCCGGTTCCTCGTATTTCAGAAGAGCTCATAAAGGTAGTGCCTTTGCGAATGGCTGCCCGAAGGCTTGGCATTGAAAGGCTTGCCCTAAAGGGTGGGAAACTTAGAGTATATTTTGTAGGAGATGACAATAAGGCATACTATCAGAGTCCCGCATTCGGAAAGGTGCTGGCATATCTTCAGACAAATCCCCTCCGTTGTGAGCTTCGTGATGTGAAAGGTAAAAGATCTATAATTATAGACAAGGTAACAACCGTTTCGGAAGCACTCTCGATATTAAACGCAATGGAATCCTCCACACCGGTCTGAAACATTCCTCCGGTGTGGAGGCTCCCCTCTAATTCGAGGTCGCCTTCTCATTAAATGAAGGGATATGGTTCTACCGGCTATGGGATAATTATATATCCAGCCAACCAAACATCTCCGGTCTGGAAACGGATTATGAATTCCCCTGAAATACCTGAATAAAGGTAATAAATAAAATCTCTTTCATTGGTAAAAAATGCAATGCATTCCTCAGTCTCTGCCTCAAGGATCTCATAAGCAGAAATATTCACATTATTGAAATTTTCAATAGCGACCCCGCTTGTACGGCTGATGACACACGCAAAATGTTTCGGCACCATCCTATGACCTCGATTCTTCTCATCCTTATAATCTTCTGAAACTTCTGTGACAATATCAGAATCGTCATCTCCCTGTGCAAATAAAGATGGTGTGTAGAGGGATATAATTAAAATAAACAGTAATTTAAAAAGATACTTGCTCATGTTTACGTATATTTTTCACAAAAATATGTAGAATTTCAATAAAACCTACCAAAAAAGAGAGCGGAAATTATTATTTTATCATTTTTCCGCTCTCTTTGGTTTCTATATTCGGCATATTTAGCCTAAATTCGCACACCGTTAAATATTATTTATGAAACCTCCCTTACCTTCATTCCTGTAGAATCTTATCCATACTCATAGGATTAGTATTTATGAAATTTCTGCATATCTCCATATTTCTTTTACTGATTTTTGCAATTGCATGCTCTTCCGGAACACATTCCGGTTTGAAGCGTGTGGCATCGCTTGCCGATGACAACCCTGAGCTGGCAAGAAAGGTGCTTGACAGTATTGATTACAACAGCCTCTGCCAAAATGACCGTTACTTCTACAATCTCCTTGATATAAAGACGAAAGACAAGCTCTATATAACCCATACTTCCGATAGCCTGATTTTAGATGTTGTCGATTTCTACTCGCGACACCAAAGTTCGGGCAACTATCCCGAAGCTCTATATTATGCAGGGCGTGTGTTGTCGGATATCGGAGACTATCCCTCTTCTCTAAAATATTTCCAGCAAGCCTTGGATTTATTGCCCCACGACACACCTTATGTGCATCTGCGTGGAAGCGTTCTAAGCCAAACAGGAAGAATGTTAAACACCTTGCGGCTTTACCGTGAGGCAGTTCCCTATATCAGGAGTGCGATTGAAATTGATTCTATTGAAAATAACCCCGTAAATACCTATTATGATTATCAATTATTGGGATCCCTCTACATGAATATGGATAAGTGCGACACTGCTGAAATGTATTACAGGAAGGCCTATGGGCTTGCTCCGGATTACCCCCCTATGGAGAAAGCCAGTTTAAGAGTCTATCTGGCAGCTATCCATGAAGAAAAGGGTGAAATTGATTCCGCCCTTTCTTATATAAGGGGAACTCCTGATGAAATCTGGAAGGACAGCCGGTCATGGGCACTCTCTTACGCTGCAGAAATATACCAAAAAGCTGAAATTTACGATACCGCATATATGTATGCACGTGAATTATCTATGGACTCTACTGCTAAAAATCGTAGGTTCGGATATCTGGTACTCTCGTCACCCCCTTTCGACAAGAAGATCCCTCACGATTCACTGTACAATTTTTACTCAGATTTTCGTAAAGAACTGATAAAATATTACAACAACAGTTCAAAGGACGCAGCCGTATTGCAGAACACAATCTATAATTACTCACTCCATGAGAGGGAGAGGGCTAAGGCTGAATCTGAAAATTTCAAACTGAAAATATGGATAGCTGTTATAGCACTGTGCCTGGTGATGTCCCTGTGCTTAATTCTGTGGTTTAATTTAAGAAACAGGATACGCTACATTTCCCAACGTCATCTTCTTGACAGTATAATGATACTCAAAAAACAGTTGATGCATTCCGCAGTTCTCCCTGACACTGACATTTATTCTACTAAGGTTTCTGATGGTATCGACACCTCCGTCACAACACCTCCACCAAAGGAGATTGTAACGGGGTTGCCAAAAAAGGATGTGTCTGTTGACCGCATTCAGTCAAAAATGAGGGAGGAATTGAAGGGGTTATGCGATTCCGGTTTTCTTGAGTCAACAGATTGGAAATTAAAAATAGAAAAGACTGATGCCCATAAAAAACTGATGGAATGTATCAGGCTCAAAAAACATTTGAATGAAGAGGATGAACTATGGCTTAACCTCAGGGAAGCGATACAGAATGAATTCCCGATGTTTTTCGAAAGGTTAGACCTTTTGGCTGAAAAACCACTTAAGGCAAAAGATCTCCACACAGCAATGCTGATTAAATGCGGGGTAAAACCGGTAGATATGGTTGTACTCTTTTTAAGGAGCAAGGGTGCCATATCACAGCGCAGGGAAACACTCTGCCAAAAGTTGTTTGCAGGGCAGATAAGTCTGGCAGATATGGATAAAATTATCAGGTATATTTGAATTTAAAAATGCCAAAAATTGAGATTATGCTGTTATCACCTACGTTGTAATTAGAATCATGTAATTAGAACCAAAGGTAATTTTCATCAAGAGGTACTCCATGAAAGCTGATTTTTTATAAGGTGAGGCCTACATTATTAATACGAAAATCTCCAAGGAGCGGAAATATGATCGCAATCATATTTCCGCTCTATTTCACTTTACAAAATAAATAAATTTAATCTAAATTTGTCTCACTTTGATTGTCCCATTTATATGGAACAATCTACAAATCGTTAATTTTAAAATATAAACAAAATGAAACAAACCGAAAATTTTACCATGGAAGAACTCCAAGAACTGGAAGAACTTAATATTCTTGGAGGAGGGGATAGTGGAACTGTAGTCCAAAATAATTGTACAAATACTGTGGCTGGGTGTGCCGGATGCTCAGTTGATGATAACTGTACAAACAATGTATCAGGATGCGCATGTGAAGAAGAGGATGAGAAAGAAGATAAATGTAATGGAGGAAAGAAAAATCTATAGATAAAAGATTTATCTTTTAATATCTTGTTTATTAAACAATTGATATCTAATGTTAATTCTAGAATTAACATTAGATATCAATATATATTTAACATTGTTAATCTTTCTGTTCTATATTCAATGGAAATAAATAAATTTGTCTTCCCATTTGCTATAAAAATTACAGCTTCTTTATATTTTATTCTATTACCACAAAAGTTGATTGCGCAGGAGAAAAGAAATGAGTCTAAAGACACCACTATAAATTTAAAAGAATTGGTAGTGGAAGCAAAGAGAGAAATACATACTGTTGAATCTGATATAATAACACTATCGAAGAAAAACCGTGAATTTGGGACGAATGCTCTTGATGCTATTTCATCTCTTAGACAATTCAACCCTGTTATCAATGGTACGGAACTATTCACTACCACCAACCGTAAAGTATCAATACTCATAAACGGCAGACCATCTACTCCGCAAGATCTCCGTGGCTATTCGGGAACTGAGATTAAGAACGTGACATATTATCCGGTAGCACCACCACGATACAGTGACATTACAGATGGACCTATAATTGATGTGGAGGTCAGGATTAAGAAAAATTATATCAACGCTTTCTTATCTGCTTCTAACTCTCTCAATGTCGGTTATGGCACCAATCAGGCAGTTGTAAGGTTTGCTGACTCCCTTAACCTTGTCAGAGCCGACTATTTTATAGATTACCGTTCTATCAAAAGAAATAATACAAGTATCTACCGTTATCCGGGTAACCCTACAGCAGGGGCTGATTATCTATCACAAGAAAAATATAAGGGACATTACCAATATGGTAAGTTATCCTGGCAAAATACAGCACACAACAATATTCTTTACCTTTCTGCTATGTTTATTAATAATCCTGGAAGCAACAACTTCTATAACAAGATATATAAACAAGGATCTCCGGAGGAGAATAGTGTACTGAAGGATTTTACAAGAGTGCTGGAAAGCTCCTCAAACATAGGTAATATAAGTACCTTCTTCAGAACATTCATAGGTAGAGGGAGGATTGATACTCAGATAAACGGTTCTATTGGTAAGAGTACATCTGACAATATGCTCGAAGGAGCAATGCCTGAAAATCTTTCTACAAGTTTTATAAACAACACTTATTCCGCGACAGGAAAAATTCACTATTTTACTCCTGTGAATAAAATAAATATAAATGTGACAGGAAATTACATATTTCAACGAATTGACCATAAGCAATCTCTTCCTGCTAAGGAAGTATGGAGAACCGATTATAATACCATGAATCTTTCAGCATCGCTTTCGGGAAAATTCCGTGGTGCAATACGCTCATTAAGTTATAGTTTAGGAGTTGGAATGAACCTTCAGGATATTTCTGACCACAGGACAGACCTCAAATTAGAACAATTACGTTTCTCTCCAACCTTTAATCTCAGCAGTATGCTGTCTTCAACTCTTTTTATGAGACTGAGAGGAAATATCTCATCAGGCACTCCTACCATAGGACAACTGTATGATGTGCCAACATACACCGAATCTAATCTTGCTTGGTCTGGCAATTCAGGGCTTAAGGGGTGGACAAAATACTCTTTGGGATTACACTCTGAATATGGACCCATTCCCGGAAAGTTACTTTTTACCGTTGACCTCTCTTACAACTATGTGGATAATCCGATAAGGACTTGTGTAGAAAAGGGCACTCCAGTGATGCTAAGAAGTGTTAATTTAAATGGAGAGAAAGAGACAGAAGCCGTGTTATTTATTAATATTGTACCCTCTTCCATTTTTACACTGAAACCCTTTTGCCAATGGAATTATACTTCTTATAAGACTCCTACACGTGATGTAGATAGAGGATATTTTCGATATGGAACTTCTGTTATGTTCTATTACAAACACTTACAAATAGTTGGTTCTGCTAATGCACCTTATAAAACTTTTAATGGTGACGTCACGGAATATGGGGATTGGCAGTATAATGTTACCACATTATTGAAGTTACCTAAAAATTTTACAGTATCTATTGCATGGTCAAGATCTGCACAAAATGACTGGTCTCGCATCGAGTCACCGCACATCCTTAATTATTTGTCAACCTCAAAAGTACCACGGATGGCAAATATGATTACAGTGGGACTTACGTGGAATTTATCTCATGGTATATTCAAAAGGAGAATTCAGCCACAAATAGATGATACAGATGTGGACACGGGTCTTACCGAATATAATAAAGCCAAACAGTAAGTATATTAAGGAGAGAGAATATAACACTAAATATCTCCTATTGCTGCAAAAGGCAAACAATTGTGTTGATATGCCTTTAACTTTCCAGAAAATATGATGGATAATAGGAATTTTTGCAAAGAATCAATTTAATACATTAATTTTTATTTGGATTTATTATAGATTATAGACTAATTTTGTAAAAAAATATGAGACTGTATAATGAGGATGAGGGATTTTAGATGTATAAGATTATACCTGTTAATCTGGCATCTCGAAAAAATTTAAATTTTGATTCTGCCGATTCCTTCTTTACAGCTATAATATCTTGTTTTACTCACTTTTTGCCACCAAAAGATTACTCAAGTTCCATAAAATAAGCTTAGCCATTCAGTTTAATTTTGGAATTTATTTAATAATTAATAATACATTATGAAACAAAAACACATTATCAAGGCTTATGCCATTTCCCTGATCGGTTTCACTGTAGCCTGCACATCCGAATCGGTGCAGCTGCCCGATGAACCGGTATCGACTGTTGCCGTCACAGACCTATCGCCGCAGCGTGCGTGCATTGAGAAGTACATAGAGAAAAACAAACCTGCCACAAGGTCGGGAGAATATACGGTTACCCCATATGTGGAGGAGGGCGACACACTGATGTACGTTGTCCAGTATGCCGACGGATGGGAACTGTTTTCGAATTCCTTCACAATGCCGATGTCGCTGATGAAGAACGATACGGGTACGTTTGCCGAAGCTGTCGCCCACATGAACCCTGCCTTGAAGGCAATGTATGGTGGAATTTTGCAGCTGCTCCGCAATGACAAGGAAGAAGAGAGCCCCGAAGCTATGGATGGTTCTTCACAGTGGGGCGCTTATAGTGTCCAGTCAAGTCCCGGTACAGGAGGTGGAGGCAATGAACCAGTCTATACACTTGTCGGGACAAAGAGTTATCCAAGAGTAGCAGCCTATATACCTCATCTTCTTAAAACAAATTGGGATCAAGAGTCTCACTATAACTACTACATGCCTTATCAACAGTATAACCCATCTCAACATATTCTTGTAGGATGTGTTGCCGTTGCTACAGGTCAATTCTTAAAATACTCTCATGACACTTGGGGGAAGCCAATGCTGGCTCCATCAGATGCATCATACAACAGTTCCTCTAATTCGTATTCCTTCTCAGGGTTTTCCACTTCACCATGGGCTGAAATGCAGAATATTGAGGGCACCATTATTTCTGATCTAGCTACTCCAAAATTTCTTGGGTGGATAGCCAAAGAAATCAATGCTTATCCAGTTTATGAGAATGAAATAAATATCAGTACTGATGCATACTTGGAGGCTGCGGCTCCATTTATTGCCAACCAGACTGGATATTCTACCCAGTGCCTTCCATACGATAGTGACAAGGTGACAAGCATGATTCTAAAACAGGAACCTGTTATACTATTGCTTCTTAGCCTTAATGGAAGTGAGAGCCGAAATCATGCAGTGGTAATTGATGAGGTGGACTATACTTGTGATGAAACGGACTATTACTACGCTTATGTAACACCCAATTCAAGTACAAATCCTGATCCTACAATGCCTCCCGGACCCAGTATTAGTACTGATGCTGACTATAACCAGCTTGTATCGCAATATGGTGTTGTATATACAGAAAAACACAAGAACTGCGTATCTTTCTTCAGATTTGCATGGGGATATAAAAATGGAATTTGTAATGAATTTAGGGTGAATAGTAAGGTTATCAAAGATGTTGATAATGCAGATAACGATCTCGTGAATAATTATTGTTACTATGGTATGATGACGTATACAAGATAGTGAAATAATTTTAATATCAAAAGAAGATTCAAATATAAACATAATTATAAAACTAAAAAACTATGAGAAAGAATTTGATGTATCTTTTTGGTGCCATTGCATTTATTGGTGGAGGGACAGTTTTTTCGGGATGCTCGGACAGCGGTG
>CAZXHO010000100.1:0-7892 GCA_964640365.1 uncultured Sangeribacter sp.
GAATGGTAGTAGTGGCTATTCCCAAACATATGGCTGCAACAATTCCATTCAAAAGATATACGTTTGCCATTGTTTTCGGACCGAAAATCACAACGGTGGTATGTTTCCCAACTTCTTTATCATCCTTGTAATCGCGGTAATTATTAACGATCAGAACGTTTGCCGCCATTACTCCGATTGCCAACGCCACACAAAAAGTGACATAATCGACATTGAATATTTGGGTTTGCACATATTCCGTAAAGATGACGGGTACAAATCCGAAAAAAATGATAACTGTAATGTCACCTAATCCGTGATGTGAAAGAGGGTAGGGTCCGGTGCTATAGGCAACTGCAAAGATTACTATTGCAATTCCTACAGGGATCAGCCACCAACCTCCCCATATAATCAGTGTACACCCGAGCAGGGCATCAATCGCGAGGAGTGTGTAGGTGGTTATCTTCATAGCCTGCGGTGAAATATCACCTTCAGTCACACCCCTTCTAAAACCTTCCCTACCTTTCTTATCAAGGCCGTTTTTATAGTCGTAATATTCGTTGGCAAAATTTGAAGCAATCTGGGCAATTATGGCGAAGATGAGGCAAATGACCATAGGCGCCCACGCAAACCCATGATGATATGCGGCGCAAGCCGTACCCCCCAATACTCCTGCCATACTTACCGGCAGGGTTCTGAGTCTCATTGCCTCAATCCAGGGTTTCATTATCCAAATGATTAAGAATTCTGATTTTTTTCTACGAGATCCACTACCTTATCAGCGATTTCATACAACTTTTCCTTTCCGATAAGTCCTTCGATGAGATGTTTCGGTATGGATGAATAACCGTATTTAATGCCGAGAAGGGCAGCAGCGGCAGCAGCATTAGTATCAGCGTCGCCACCTTGGTTCACAACGAGGTCAAGACCTTCTTCGAAACTATTGCAATGCCATACGCTCCAAAGAGCGGCTCCCATTGATTTACGTACAAACCACCAAGTTTCTTCATCATCGAGGTGGAAATCTTCAAGGACACCGTAATATGCAGTTTCAACGTATCTTACCACATCAGCATTTCCATCGCGGGCAATACGAACGAGTTCTTCGAAATTTGCCGGTTCATCCTCTTTGAATAGCTTCTCCGCCATAGCTGCAACTACTTTACAAGTAGCAATGGATCGTCCTTTCGGATGGGTAAGCCTACATAAGTCGGCTGCTGTTTCGAGTGGATAATATGATAGGAATGAAAAAATGACTCTGCCTATACATTCGCTTGTGTTTTCAAAGGTTCCTGCTTTATCCCATACAGCTTTTGTAGATTCGAATGGTTTGATTTCAAAATCCGGCTGCGAGAGAACCATACGAAGATTTATAGTGAGATCAGTTGGATTGGTTTCATACCACTCTTTCATTTTTTGTGCAATGTCGAGATAGTTGAAATATCCAAGGCGAGTGACGCTTTCAAGCACGATGAGCACAATCTCTGTGTCGTTGGTCCATTCTCCTTTTTTTCTTAAAGATCTGTGGGCGTCCCTTACAATCTGTGAATAGTCAGAAAGACCGTCGGGATAGTACTTTTCAACTTCATGAATAGACATGAATTCAGTGCCGATACCGAGTGCGTCGCCTATTGCATAACCGAAAATAGCACCATAGATTTTTTCTTTGACGGATAGATTCATAAGTTAAGTGGGTATAAAAAGCGGGATCTGAAAAATAAAAAATTAATATTCCCGCATAAGAAAAAAGATAGCTGTATTTGACAACCTTTATGCGAGATAAAGCGTCTCAATGCACAAAGGTACTAATATTTTGAGTGTGAAGCAAATTTTTAGACAAAAAGTTTCGAGCAAAAAATAGTGAGAAAAATTATATATTTGGAGGGCTTTTCAAGGGTATTTTTAAGGTTAATTATGAACGATTCCTATTTTTCCTTTTCTTCTTAAAAAAACTGGACATAAGCTTCCCGGCTTCTTCTGCCAGCACTCCTTGAGTCACTAAAGTGGAAGGATGTAGGGGAGAGTAATCTCCATTGCAAAGCTTTGTATATCCACGTTTCGGATCGGTGGCGCCATAGACAATCCTCTTGATCTGACTCCAGCCGAGCGCTCCCGCACACATAGGACAGGGTTCTACAGTAACGTATAGCGTGCACTGAGTTAGGTATTTACCTCCGAGTGCATCCGCAGCTGCCGTTATAGCCATCATCTCAGCGTGAGCCGTCACATCGTTCAGTGTTTCCGTCAGGTTATGGCATTGCGCAATGATTCGGTCTCCAACTACAATGACAGCTCCTACCGGCACTTCATCTTTCATGGCCGCTTCTTCTGCTTCTTCGAGGGCCTTGCGCATGAAAAATTCATCGCGAAAATTGATGTCGGTATTATTGAGAAGCATGCGCCTGTCTGATTTTGTCAGCAACTTTTTCCATCAGCCATAGTGGGGTGGAGGTGGCACCGCATATACCTACAGTCTCGGCTCCTTCAGTCCATTCGGGTTTGAGCTCCGACTCATCTGAAATCAGATATGTGCGTGGATTTACTTCCTTGCATTTCTCATAAAGCACCTTCCCATTAGAACTTTTGGCACCACTTACAAACACGACTACTTCATGGTTGCGCGCAAATTCACGCATTTTCTCCATTCTGTTTGCCACCTGACGGCAAATTGTATCGAAATATTCGAATTTACCTGATGTCTTGCGACGTTTTATTTCTTCCACCACTTGACGGAACCCTTCAAGAGATTTCGTGGTTTGGGAATAGAGGACAATGTCTCTTGAAAGATCAAGACTTGAAACACCTTCCACATCCTGAATCACAACAGCTTCACTATTGGTCTGACCAACGAGACCATTGACTTCGGCATGTCCGTTTTTTCCATAAATTACAATAAGAGGCTTTGTACCTCCATTCAGCTCACTCTGAACTCCATCATCATAAGCTTTCTTTATCCGGCGTTGCAGCTGAAGAACCACGGGACACGTGGCATCTATTATTTCCACATTGTTTCGCCGTGCCATTTCATATGTCTGTGGAGGCTCTCCATGGGCACGAAGGAGCACTTTAACATTTTTCAGATCCCCCAGTTCGTTATGATTGATAGTCACCAATCCTTTGCCACACAATCTTTCCACCTCTCCGGCATTATGCACAATGTCGCCGAGGCAATACAATTGTCCCGTATTATCAAGTTCTTCCTCTGCTTTTTTAATGGCTGTCACCACTCCGAAACAAAATCCGGAATTGCTGTCAATTTCTATAGTCATGCTGAAGTCGGGGATGAATGTGTATCAGTTTTGGGTTTTCTCCCTGAATTTCTCAAGTAGCCAATCCATCTGTTCGGCAGGAGTCATCTCTCCGTTGTCAAGTTCAATGGCATCTTTTGCCTTTCGTAATGGAGACACTGCCCTTGTGGTGTCAATTCTGTCTCTTTCCACTACATTGGCATAAACCTCTTCAAAGGTAACGTTTTCACCTTTTCCAAGCATCTCCTTAAGTCTTCTTCTTGCACGTTCCTCGGCACCGGCGCAAACAAACACTTTGAGTTCCGCATTGGGGAATACAGTTGTCCCTATGTCTCTGCCATCCATAACAATGCCCTTATCTTTCCCGAAATCCTGCTGAAGTGCCGTAAGCCGCTCACGAACTTCAGGAATAACCGCCACGGGGCTTACAAGGTTGCTCACCTCCATTTCGCGAATTGGAGACTCAACATCCTCGCCGTTGAGAAGAGTGTGTTGAATGCCGTCGTTGCCGGCCGGGAGAAAGGATATTTTAATTAATGGCAGAGCTTTCACGAGTTCGGCGGTACGGATTTTCTTGTCAGGGGTGACCAAGCCGTTTCTTATGGCATAGAGCGTAACTGCCCGGTACATTGCTCCCGAATCGACATAAACGTATCCTACACGTTTGGCAAGCTCACGCGCCATTGTGCTTTTGCCTGACGAAGAATAGCCATCGAGTGCAACGATGATTTTTTTGGAAGAAGCTGTGGGGTTCATATGGTCTGACGGTTTGAATGAACAGATGGTCAGTAATTGTTGAGTCTTGCCAGATATTTTCCGATAATGTCAAACTCAAGATTTACCTTTGTTCCTTTCTCAATTCGGTGGAAATTGGTATTGTCGTGGGTGTAGGGAATAATAGCCACGCGGAAAGAGTCTTTTTCTGAATCACATACCGTTAAGCTGACTCCGTTAACTGTCACAGAACCTTTCTCGACCGTTACATAGCCTTTTTTTGCCATTGCCGGATCAACATCATATTTGAAAGAATAATACCAGCTTCCGTCGGCAGGTTCAACACCTTCGCAAATGGCTGTTGTATCCACATGACCCTGTACGATATGTCCGTCAAGTCTGCCGTCAATTTTCATGGAACGTTCCACATTTACAAGATCTCCGATTTTCAAATCACCAAGATTAGATCTCTCAAGTGTCTCTTTTATAGCCGTAACCGTATAAGTGCCATCTCCGGGAAGTGATACTACTGTAAGACACACTCCATTATGGGCTATGCTTTGATCAATTTTCAATTCATCGGCGAAAGGACAGCGGAGAGTGATGTGCAGATTGCCGTCTTCGTGTCTGAGTGCGGTCACCTCAATAGCTGTTTCTACTATTCCTGAAAACATAATATATTGGTTTAAATATACTTAATCGTTTGGATAATTTATTTTGCTGCATACTGCTCCATTATACCAGGCGATGCAACATTGTGTTTTGGATTATAATTCCACTATAAGGTTTTCTGATATCCTTACATGGCAAAATTACTCATATTTTTTTGTGCCACCAAAAATAATTCATACTGAATGTGGGAGAAACAGTTAAAAATTGCTATATTTGAAGTCGTAAAAAAGCCAGTCGCACTATGAACAAATTAATATTGCCTCAGCTATCGGGACTACGTGAACAACCCGCTCTGCCGGATGCCGGCCAGCTCACTGTGATTGGTGGAAGCGGTGCCGGTAAAACTAAATTTATTGAGGAGCTAACAAGGCTCAATGGCAACCGTTCTTATTGCCTGTCTGCGCTTAGTGCTCCATATCCCGAGAGGGAGGAGTGTCTGCGTGCGGGATCAATTGACATGCTTTTCAGGGAGGCTGCAGCCAATCGTCCTTATATGAGGACTGATGCTGTTAGTGAATTGGATAAGCTGATGTATATGCTTTTTACTGATGAATTTGAGTATCTTCTCAGCGTCAAACAAGAGCGTATTGACAATACAGCACCTTTAAAACTTAAGGCAACCAGACTTGATAAAATTGTAAAGTTGTGGGAAAGAGTATTTCCGGGTAACCGAATAGTGCGCACGCCGGGGAGCATGATGTTTGCCACAACTGCAGGATCTGACCTGATTTCTATTGAAAATCTGAGCAGGAGCGAACAGACTGTACTTTATTATGCGGCAGCAGTGCTGTATGCCATGCCTGACGCAATTATAGTGGTGGATTCGCCTTGGCTTTTCCTGCATCCCTCCTTGCTCAATAATTTATGGAACTCAATTGAGGAATTGCGTCCGGATTGTACTTTCGTATATGATTCCGTAGATATGGAATTCGTGCATTCGCGTACGAGTAATGTATGTATCTGGGTGAAGAGTTTTGATGCCGAGAGTAGGTCATGGGATTATGAGGTGATTCTGCCCGGAGATATGAAGGAGGAATTGTTCGTAGACCTTATCGGTACACGCAAACCGGTTTTGTTTATCGAAGGAGATGCCCGAAATAGTATCGATTCGAAACTCTATCCTCTTGTTTTCCCGGACTATACCGTAAAACCTCTCGGATCGTGTGATAAAGTTATTGAAACCACAAGGACATTTAATGACCTGAAAAATATGCACCATCTTGAGAGTCGCGGAATAGTTGACCGCGACCGCCGTACTGATCCTGAAGTGGAATATCTGAGGAGAAAATCAGTTATGGTGCCGGAAGTGGCTGAGGTAGAGAATATCTTTCTGCTCGAGGGAGTGGTTAAGTCGATGGCGAGGAGGCGTGGCAGGAATCCGGAGAGAGTCTTTAAACATGTTTCAAAAGCCGTAGAAGATGAATTCAGGCGCCGTTTCGACGAACAGGCGCTTCAGCATGTGCGACACAGGGTTAAAAGGGAGGTTGAATGTAGGATAGATGCCAGATTTCCTTGCATAACAGCCATGGAAACCCATCTTCGCGGATTGGTGACCTTACTCAGACCAAGGGCGCAATATAATGAATTGCGTTCTCAATTTCAAGATTTTCTCGCGCGGCATGATTACAAAGGAATTCTAAAGGTTTTTAATCATAAGCCTATGCTCGGGGATTCGGGTGTGTCGAGACTGTTGGGATATAAAAATAAAGATGAATATGTGTCAGGTGTCATAACGGCACTTAAAGAGGGGGGCACCACTGCTACATCAATAAGAGAGGCAATAAAATTCTGCTTTAAAGTTGATGATCCGATTCCGGAGAGAAAAAAGCCGGTAAAAGTTGTTGAAAAGGCACATAAAAACCATGCAAAGCCCACTTCACCACGCAATCCTAAAAGTCATCATAACAAAAAGCGCGTTAAAAGCGTTAATTAAATGGATGTTGATAAAGTTGCCGATAGGCCCTTTGAGGCTCAATTCTCCTTTTCAGCACTATAACCCAAACATTGACATTTAGATGAAAAAGAAATTATCGATTCTTAGGAATGATCCTTGGCTTGATCCGTATGCTGAGGCAATAGAAGGTCGCCATGAGGATGTGGAAAGAAAATTAGAAGAACTTACAGCTGCAGACGGTTCACTTTCGAACTTCGCCAATGCGTATAAATATTATGGATTGCACCGGCTTCCCGAAGGGGGCTGGGTTTTTCGTGAACATGCTCCCAATGCAACATGCATTTGGTTGATTGGCACGTTTTCAGATTGGAAGACTACCAATGAATACCGTCTTACAAGAATAGAAAACGGAGACTGGGAAGTGGTGCTACCCCAGGATGCGATGCATGAGGGTGATCTGTATAAAATGCTTGTAACTTGGGACGGTGGACAAGGTGAACGTATTCCGGCCTATGCCACAAGAGTTGTTCAGGATCCGGATACAAAGATCTTCTCTGCTGAGGTTTATGAGCCGGAAAAACCATACAAATTCAAAATAAAGAAATTTTCTCCGGATGTAAAACCATTGCTTATCTATGAGTGCCACATCGGCATGGCACAGGAGAAAGAGGGAGTTGGAACGTATGACGAATTCAGGGAAAAGACTCTTCCCAGAATAGCTGCCGACGGATATAATGCCATTCAGATCATGGCAATTCAGGAACATCCTTATTATGGATCTTTCGGCTACCATGTCAGCAGTTTCTATGCTCCGAGTTCACGTTTCGGCACCCCGGATGATCTTAAACGTCTTATCGATGAAGCCCATAAGCTTGGAATCGCCGTGATAATGGATATCGTTCATTCACATGCGGTGAAGAATGAAGTTGAGGGCCTGGGCCGTCTCGATGGTTCATACGACCTGTATTTCTATGGTGACGGACGACGCGAGCATCCGGCATGGGATTCACTTCTGTTTGATTACGGTAAAAATTCAGTTCTTCATTTCCTTCTTTCTAATTGTAAATATTGGCTTGAGGAATTTAAGTTCGATGGATTCCGTTTTGACGGCGTAACATCCATGCTGTATTATGATCACGGACTTGGTAAGGCATTCGGTTCATATGCTGATTATTATGACGGCAATCAGGATACGAATGCCATCACTTACCTCACTCTTGCAAACATGCTAATTCATGAAGTTAATCCAAAGGCTGTGACTATAGCTGAGGAGATGAGCGGTATGCCGGGGCTTGCAGTGAAGTTTGAGGACGGTGGTATAGGTTTCGATTATCGTATGGCCATGGGTGTGCCTGACTATTGGATCAAGATGATCAAGGAGAAGA
>CAZXHO010000101.1:0-7843 GCA_964640365.1 uncultured Sangeribacter sp.
TGACTCATCTAATCTGACTTCGGAACCGGGTCGCCACCATCTTCTCTTTTTACGAAAATAGTGTGATGGATGCTGGAATTAAGGTAGGATGGGGGAATTTTGGTATGGATGGGGGAATTTTGGTATGGATGCTGGAATTAAGGAACTGAACGAGCAGAAAAGGCTTTTGCAAATTGAATATGAAGCTGAGAAGGCAGCTTTTACCAAGCTGACCGAGAAAATTGGCGTTACTCGGTTGGCTGACAGGGGGAATGCGTGGTTCCCGATCAGGGTGAAACGCACTTATTATAATTCCCTCAACCAACGAATTCTGGAAATTGAACAGGCTTCTTCCTATCAAGCCGGATATTCCTATTCTTATCCGGGGGAGGATGAGGAGGAGGGGAGACGGGGTTATTCGGAGGAGGGGGAACATAATTTTGAATATGGAAAGCCGGTGTCGTTGTTTGTCGCAAAGCCGGATGGGGGTGTGCGACATGTCTTTTCCGGAACAGTAAGCGTTGTTGATAAAAATATAATGGCTGTGGCAATATCGGATGCAGCCGACGTTTCATTGTTAGCTACTGCGGAAGCAGGTGTGGTACTTTCGTTTGATGAAACCACCTATAGAACTATGATGGAGGCTCTCGATCGCGCGTTGACTGCCAAGGGTAGACTCGGACAGTTGCGCGATCTTATTTATTCTCACCGTAAACCTGAAGAACTGTCACTTCAACCGCTGAGATTTCCATACCTTAACCGGTCGCAGGAGGAGGGTGTAAATAAAGTTCTCAGGGCTAAGGATGTGGCAATAGTTCACGGTCCTCCGGGCACAGGAAAGACCACGACTCTCGTAGAGGCTATCCATGAGACTCTCCGCAGGGAGAGTCAGGTACTGGTATGCGCACAAAGTAACATGGCAGTTGACTGGATCTGTGAAAAACTTACTGACAGAGGGATTCGGGTGCTCCGAATTGGAAATCCGGCAAGGGTTAATGATAAAATGCTCTCGTCTACCTATGAACGCCGATTTGAAGATCATCCGGATTATCCCACGTTATGGAGTGTCAGAAAGGCAATCAGAGAGCTCCGCACCTCAGGAAAACATGGTAGTGAAAAGTGGCATCAGAAAATGGATCGGTTGAAGAGCCGTGAAACGGAGCTTGAGATAAGGATAAACAATGATCTTTTCAGTAGCGTGAATGTGATTGCTTCCACATTGGTTGGCAGTAATAGCCGTCTGTTGGAGGGTATGAAATTCTCTACCTTATTTATCGATGAGGCAGCCCAGGCGCTTGAGGGGGCTTGTTGGATACCTATGCGCCGTGCCGGACGTCTTGTTTTGGCTGGTGACCATTGCCAGCTGCCTCCTACGGTTAAAAGTGCGGAAGCGATGAAAGGAGGGCTTGGCACCTCCTTAATGGAACGAATCGTTAAGTTGCATCCGGAATGTGTAACGTTGTTGAAAATGCAATACAGAATGCACGAGGATATCATGCGTTTCTCAAGCAATTGGTTTTATGACGGTGAAATGGAAGCGGCTCCCGAAGTGAAACACAGGGGTATACTGGAATATGATACACCTGTTGAATGGGTCGATACGTCATCTTTGGGTCTACAAGGTCAAACTGAGGATCAATCTTATGATTCTGCCGAAAAGCTTCCCGATGCCTTCCGGGAATCAATTGCAGGAGATAATTTCGGTCGCATTAACCGTGATGAAGCATTGGTTACCTTGTTGTCACTTCAAAACTATATAGAAAAGATTGGGAAAGAGAGGTTTCTGAACGAACAGATAGATGTGGGCGTCATATCTCCATACCGTGCACAGGTCAGGTATCTGCGTCAATTGATAAAGAATACACCTTTTTTCAAACCTTTCCGCCGCTTCATATCCGTGAATACCGTAGATGGATTTCAGGGGCAGGAGCGAGACGTAATTGTAATCTCAATGGTTCGTAGTAATGACGATGGTAATATAGGTTTTTTAAGAGATCTGAGGCGTATGAATGTGGCTATGACACGTGCCCGGATGAAGCTGATTATCATAGGAGATGTCCCCACATTGACCTCCAATCATTTCTACAGGAAGTTATATCATTATATCAAAACACTTTAGGCTGGCTTAAATCAAACTTTGCATAAGGGTTAAACAGTTGTTGCCGGATAATAGGCATCAGATAATATATTATTCAATTATTTTGTGTCACTTTGTTTGTCATTAAGTCAAAATTTGATAAATTTGCACAAATTATTAATTTTGACTCCGGATTCAGATTAATTATACTGTTTGCCGGTGTCTTTCTACAGGTAAATATCAAGAAATTATGCTCACAATAGCCATACAGAATAAAGGGCGTCTGAACGAAGATACAGTTACGTTGATGGCTGATGCCGGAATTACAGCGTCTGCCAGCCATAGGAAATTAATTTCAGATGCCAAAGGTTTTCCCCTGCACGTTTTATATCTCAGGGATGATGACATTCCGCAGGCAGTTGCAATGGGTGTTGCGGATATAGGAATAGTAGGTCTCAACGAGGTGCTTGAAAAAGAGCAGGATGTGGATGTGTGCATGAAACTGGGATTCGGGGCATGCCGTCTATCTCTTGCCGTTCCTAAAAATGTAGAATATGACGGCTTGAAATGGTTTGAGGGTAAACGGGTAGCTACCTCTTATCCGGTGATTCTGCGTAATTATTTCAGTGAAAATAATATACATGCGTTTGTACACGAGATTGCCGGGTCTGTCGAAGTGGCTCCGGCAGTAGGCATGGCAGATGCAATTTTTGATATAGTATCTTCCGGTGGCACCTTGATTCAGAATGGATTGAAAGAGGAGGAAACAGTTATCAATTCTGAGGCTGTATTAATTTCCTATCCGCACCTTGATGCCGATAAAAGAGAAGAGATCGGGAAACTAATGTTCCGATTCAAATCCATTATCGAAAGCCGCGGCATGAAATATCTGCTCATGAACCTTCCGAAATCAAAAATTGATGATGCCGTTTCCTTACTACCGGGAATGAAAAGTCCTACGATTCTTCCTCTTGCTGATGAAAATTGGGTATCGCTCCATGTGGTGGTACACGAAGATGCGCTCTGGGATAAAATAGAATCATTGAAAAAAATTGGAGCAACCGATATACTTGTTCTTGCTCTTGAAAATGTGATCAGATAATGGAATTGGTAATTAACCCTCCCAAAAGCGAATGGAAGTCGCTGTGTGAACGGGTCATCTCAGATGACAAAGAGATAGAAGCATCTGTAGAAGAGATACTTGAAAACGTACGTACCGGAGGAGACGAGGCATTGTTGCGGTATGCTCAAAAATTCGATCATTTCAAAGGCGACTCCCTTTTTCTTTCCGAAAAAGAGATAAGCGAAGAAGCTGCAAAGGTGAGCGCTGAAGTAGCCGGGGCTATACGTCATGCGGCTTCCAATATCGCCGCATTTCATAAGGCGCAGTTGCCCGCAGCTGTGGAATGTGAAACAGTTCCCGGTGTAAAATGTGTTCAGCGTGCTGTACCCATAAAGAGAATCGGGTTATATATTCCCGGCGGAAAGGCACCTTTATTTTCCACTGTCCTTATGCTTGCCATTCCTGCTTCCATAGCGGGATGCAGTGAAATAGTGCTTAGTACGCCCGAAAACGGTGATCATGGCATTTCTCCTGAAATACTCTTTACAGCTCAGCTGTGCGGTATTACAAGAATCCTTCGTGTCGGAGGAGCTCAGGCGATTGCAGCAATGGCATTCGGGACGGAGAGTGTGCCTAAGGTTGACAAGATTTTCGGACCGGGCAACCGGTTTGTCACCAAAGCGAAACAGCTTGTAAGTCGTTATTCTGCAATTGATATGCCTGCTGGTCCGAGTGAAGTGATGGTACTTGCTGATGCTACAGCCGATCCGGTTTTTGTGGCAGCCGATATGTTGTCGCAGGCCGAGCATGGCCCGGACAGTCAGTCGATTGCCGTGTGTGAGACTGAAGAGATTGCCAAGAAGGTTTATGCTGAAGTAGAAAGGCTTTCAAAAACCCTTCCACGCAAGGAATCTTTATCCGGTTCTTTATCCCACAGTCGTTTGATTGTTATTCCGGAGCGTGACAAAATGATAGAATTTGCCAATGAGTACGCTTCTGAACATCTAATCATCTCGATGAAAGAACCATGGGAAGTGGCAGCGCAGATTACTGCTGCCGGAAGTGTCTTTATCGGTAATTATTCTCCTGAAAGCGCGGGTGATTATGCTTCCGGCACTAATCACACGCTTCCGACTTCCGGATGGGCACGTTCTTTCAGCGGAGTAAATATAGATAGCTTCATGCGAAAAATCACGTATCAGGAACTGACACGTGAGGGACTTGGACTTTTGTCTGATGTTATCGTAACAATGGCACATGCAGAGGGTCTGGATGCCCATGCTTTAGCTGTGAAAGTTAGAAAGTAACACTCTCCGGAGATATTAGGAGAGTATGTCATTACCAAACTGTATTATTGATGAACCCAATTACTCTTATAAGAAAAAATATACTCGCACTGGAACCATATTCCACGGCTCGTGATGAATATCAGGGAGGTGATATATCCGTATGGCTCGATGCAAATGAGTCTCCTTATCCAAATGGTGTGAACAGATATCCTGATCCGCATCAGAAAAAATTGAAAGAGAAGATATCAGGGTTGTATTCGGTTGCCAAGGAGTCTATATTTGTGGGAGGTGCCGGAAGTGATGAGGCGATTGATGTGACTTTCAGAATTTTCTGCGAACCCGGTGTGGACAACGTCATTGCTATTACTCCCAGTTACGGCGTATATAAAGTGGCAGCGGCAATTAATGATATAGAGATCAGGGAGGTAATTCTTAATGAGGATTTTTCCTTACCGGTGGAACGTCTCCTTGCCGTTGCCGATTCACATAGTAAATTGTTATGGATATGTAGTCCGAATAATCCTACGGGGAATGCATTCGCTAAAGAAGATATACTTCGTTTGGTGGAATCATTTCACGGAATGGTAGTTGTGGACGAGGCATATATTGATTTTTCAGACAAAGGTGAGCTTCTGAGTGAGATTTCCTCCCACAGTAACCTGATAGTGCTCCGAACTTTTTCCAAGGCATGGGGAATGGCAGGAATGCGTGCCGGTATTGCCTTTGCAATACCGGAGATAATCGAATTTTATGATCGTGTAAAGTATCCCTACAACATGAGCCAGATTATTCAGGATGAGCTGATAAGAAGGATTGATGAGGGTACCGGAAATCATATAGAGGAGATTAAAGGCTGGCGTGACAGACTTAGTGATGAATTTAGCAAGGCTGCCTGCGTGGAAAAGGTGTATCCTTCAGATGCTAATTTTATTCTAATAAAGGTCGATGATCCGAACGCCATGTATGATTATCTTATCAGCAATGGAGTGATCGTACGTAACCGTTCGCGACTTCCCGGCTGTAAGGGATGCCTGCGCATAACTGTAGGAACTCCCGAAGAGAATTTGCACACACTTCAATTGATAAAAGAATACCCAATATGAAATCTTTGCTCAGGGCTATTTTTATAGATCGCGATGGTACTATCATAAAGGAACCGGCTGATGAACAGATTGATTCTCTTGAGAAACTGGAATTTGTTCCGGGTGCCATCTCTGCTCTGCGTCTGCTTGCGGGAAAAGGCTATGAACTGGTGATGGTATCAAATCAGGATGGTCTCGGCACAGAGTCTTTTCCGGAGGAAACATTTTATCCTGCACACAACAAGATGTTGTCTGTGCTTGAGGGGGAAGGTGTAGTGTTTGATGACGAGCTGATAGACCGTAGCTTCCCGGAAGATAATCTTCCCACACGAAAGCCCGGAACCGGTATGCTTACAAAATATATGGACGGAAGTTATGATCTTTCGGAAAGTTTTGTAATAGGTGACAGGCTTACGGATGTGAAATTGGCTGAAAATCTTGGCGCTAAGGGAATCCTTCTGGGAAAAGGGGAGTGTGAGAATGCGGCTCTGGTGACAGATGATTGGCATGAAATAGCACGTTATATTCTTTCACGAGGTCGCTCTTTCGAGATTTCACGTTCCACTTCAGAAACGGATATCACCGTAGCGGTAGATCTTGACGGTAACGGAAAATCGGAGATTGATACCGGATTGAAGTTTTTTGACCATATGTTGTGGCAGCTGCCTCATCACGCCGGAATATCGTTGGTGGCTAAGTGTAAGGGTGATCTTGAAGTGGATGAACACCACACTATTGAGGATGTTGCAATTTGTCTTGGAGAGGCTCTGCGCGAGGCTCTCGGAGATAAAAGAGGCATTGACCGTTACGGGTTTGTGTTGCCAATGGATGAAAGCCGGGCAATGGTATTGATTGACCTTGGTGGAAGAATTGAGTTTCAATGGGATGTGGAATTTACGCGGGAATATGTAGGTGACACTCCGACTGAAATGTTCAAACATTTCTTTCAGTCGCTTTGCTGTGCTATGAAGTGTAATCTTCATATATCGGCAAAAGGGGAGAATAATCATCATCTTGCCGAGGGAATTTTCAAGGCTTTCGCGAGAGCGTTGCGCATGGCAGTGAGACGCGATCCTTTCAGTTATGAACTACCCTCAAGTAAAGGAATATTATGATTGCTATTATAGATTATGGGATGGGTAACATTCGGTCTGTTGGAAATGCCCTTAACCGTCTTGGTGCCGAATGGGAGCTTACCTCTGAAGTCAGTAGAATTCTTGGAGCGAGTCACGTGATTCTTCCCGGCGTTGGAAACGCGGGTGAGGCTATGGCGAATCTTAACAAACTGCATCTTCCGGAGGTTATATGGAAAATCCGGCGTCCGGTATTGGGTATATGCGTAGGAATGCAAGTAATGTGCCGTTATACGGAAGAAGGAGATGCGGAGTGCATGGGTATTTTTGATGCCAAGGTAAAACGGTTTCCGGATATGCCGGGTCTGAAAGTGCCGAATATGGGTTGGAGCCGTATTTCAAATCTTGAAAGTAAATTATTCAAAGGAATTGAGAACGGATCATATGTGTATTTTGTGCACAGTTATTTCGCTTCTCTCTGTCCGGATACGATAGCCACTTCGCGTCATCCCGGTATGTTTTCTGCAGCTTTGAAGTATGAGAATTTCTATGGCACGCAGTTTCATCCTGAAAAGAGTGGTGATATAGGGGAAAAAATAATTAAAAATTTTCTGGAATTATGATTGAGATTATTCCTGCCATTGATATTATAGGGGGTAAGTGTGTGCGCCTGTCGCAGGGTGATTACGATAAAAAGGCGGTCTATTCTTCTTCTCCGGTGGAAATGGCTAAGCTCTATAAGGATTATGGATTAAGGAGGATTCATGTGGTGGATCTTGACGGTGCTAAGGCCGGATGTCCGTGCAATCTTAGGGTTCTTAAAGAGATTTCGGATTTGGGAGATGTCGATATAGAGTGGGGTGGAGGAATAAAGACGCGCGAAGATCTGAATGCCGTGTTTGAATCGGGTGCGAATCATGCGATTATTGGCAGTGTTGCTGTGCGGCATCCTGAGCTTTTTAGGTCTTGGCTCAGGGAATTCGGGGGTGAACGGATTGTGCTGGGAGCGGATGTGCGGAATGGGAAAGTATCTGTGAACGGATGGCTTGAGGATTCCGAACTTTCTGTGAATGCTCTGGTGGATATGTTTGTGGAGGATGGCCTGAAGGAGGTGATTGTTACTGATATTGCTAAGGATGGAATGCTTCAGGGCCCTTCGGATGGGTTGTATTTGGAGCTTGCACGGTGCTATCCGGGGATTGTGTTTACTGTTTCCGGGGGGATTGCTTCTATGGTGGATATTCGGCGTTGGGATGCTCTTGGGCTGCCTCGGGTGATAG
>CAZXHO010000102.1:0-7841 GCA_964640365.1 uncultured Sangeribacter sp.
CTAAATCGATCCGGCGGTTATACTCATCCTGGGTCAGTTCTTTCCGGCAAAAGCTATGGCAGCACACGTGACAAGCTGGAACAAAAATACTTCAATAAAGTTCCGCACTGATGTTGCCGCCATGTGTAAGTTAGGATTTGATATTGGACTTCAGGAACTGTCGGCGGATGAACTTGCCTATTGCCAGCAGGCTGTGGCAAATTGGAAACGGCTTGAACAGGCTATAATGGACGGAGATCAATACAGACTTGTCTCACCTTATGACACCAACCATGCTGCAGTTGAATATGTAGATAAATCAAAAGATAGCGCCGTGTTGTTTGCCTACGACCTTGCTCCCCGTTATAAGGAAAAACTCTCTGCAGTAAAACTTCAGGGTCTCGACCCTAATAAGAAATATCTTGTAAAAGAGATAAACCTAATGCCTAATACAAAATCAAGATTCGTGCAGAACGATAAAGTATATTCCGGTGACTATCTCATGAAAGTTGGTCTTGACGTATTCACAACCCGTCACAACAATTCAACAGTAATAGAGCTCACAGCGCAAAAATGATCTCCTCAGCTCTATCTCTATTCCTTCCTAAACCTTAGAACACATCGAAAAAAAAGCATATCATTGGCTGATATGCTTTTTTTACGATGGATATTTCAGACTTTCGTCAATGTATAAATCATTAATATGTGCTATTCACCAGACTTCAGAGTAAATTGTAATTATGAAAGGAGGGTATTGGCTATTTTTGTCATATAATGACGGTAAAAATCAGGCAACTTTACCTCATACACATTCTTACCCTCTGATTGAAAAATGACCCGATCTTTATATTTCTTTATCTTAGTAGGTACCAGTGACATATTTTCTCCTAAAAACAAAAATTCACCAACGTATATATTAAAATAGTATTTATGTATATTTTTGACAGCAATGGCAGGAATATAGATACAAGTTTCTTCATCTTCATACTTCATCAGCATATATTTTATATCTGATTTTTGAACATGAAGAAATATCGCAAAGAAATCTTTACTAAATGAAAGCTTTAAATATTGATTTTTCATTGCTGTAAGTTATTTATGAATTCTAATTCAAGGTTTTATTAAGAAGTTTTTTCTTTTCACATATTGTTATGATACAACCAATATTTTCACCATTTGTAAAATTGATTGCACAACACCTAATACATAATACAAAATTACATATTATTTCGTAGTAATGTGTTATTTACTGTAATTAATTACATCTCACTGATCACCACCAGACAGATTTGATTAGGAAGGGGCAATTTTGTAAAATCTCAAATTTATATTGAACCTATTACTTATTTTTATTAACTTTAAAACAAAAATATTCAAACCATATGAAAAAATTCTTATCAACTGCATTATTAGGTTCGGTGTGTTTGGCAGCGAGCGCTTTCGTAATAAATGTTGACAACATTCCTGACGTGCTAAAAGGGAATCCAATGTTTGTTGTTTCTCAACTCACCGGAGAAACCCTTGATTCCATTCAAGTTACCGGTAATACCGCTGTCCTTAAGGGGAATTTGGATAAAGTGGAACTGTGTAATTTTTTATATTCCTATCCTATAGTTGGCGGGACGACAACTAACTTCCTACCGGTGTTCGTGGGGAATGATACGGTGAATATCACTATGACTGATTACGAACATTGGCGAGCAGACGTAACGGGAGGTGAGTTAAATTCAAAATTTAATGAAATCAAACAACATCTCTCGACTTTACCATCTACAACCTCTGAGGAAGCCGTAAATTATTTAATTAAGCAGGCAACTTCCAACCGATCCAATCCCCTTGGAGTACTTATGACTAAACTGCTCTCTTCAACTCTGGATCCTACAGTTTGGATGGGGCTGTATCATGAATTGTCGGCAGAAATGATGCAATATCCGCCATTGACCAAAGAATATGCCATCATGAGGGCTGCTGAAAAAAACAGCAGTGGAAATATGTTTACTGATATGCCCTGCATAACCCCGGATGGTAAAGCCGTTAATCTTTCCGATTATCTTGGGAAAGGGAAATATGTTCTTGTGGATTTCTGGGCTTCATGGTGCGGTCCTTGCCGAAGGGAGGCTAAAGAAACCCTGATGCCTCTGTATGAAAAATATAAAGACAATGACAATTTCATGATACTCGGTGTCATGACTTCCGACAAGGTAGAAAATCATCTTGCTGCCCTGCAAAAATTAAATTATCCTTGGACTCAGCTCATAGATGCCGAGAAATTGACTTCACAGACCTTCGGTAATAAATTCATACCCTTCATTATCCTCGTAGATCCAGACGGCAAGATAATCAGACGCAACATAGTGGGTGATGAAATCTGGAAATATGTGGCGGAGGAGCTTGGTGAATAAAGTACGGAAGCATTGTATTTCCTTATGATCGGACCTTAACATTTGGATTGAGCAGAAATAATTTTTAATTTTGCGTAAAAGAGACGGCTTCTGAACGCCATTCTAACCTTAAATCAAATTATTACTTAGCAGTATGAATAATATGAAACATATCTTGTCGGGAGCATTGCTCGCTTTTGCGGTCAATACCTCCTTGGCACAAATAATGCCCTGGGAAAACCGCACGGAAAACGATGATTCTCCCTTTGTTCAAAACTCCGGTAAAATCAAAACCGGACAACTCCTTTTGGAAGATGTAGTTGGAGGCAGACTTATTCAAACCAAAGGATCCGGAGCTATCGATTGGATGAAAGATGGTGAACGCTACAGCCGTATGGAGCCTAATCCTGAAGGAGGACGTGACGTAGTGGCATACCGTGCCAAAGACAACAAACGTGAAGTGATTATTCCTGCCTCAATGTTTGTAGACAAATCCACCGGTAAATCCATACCCGTGAGGAGTATTTCATGGAGTCCCGACAATAGCAAGGTGTTGGTCTATACCAATACCCGCAAAGTGTGGAGATATGACACTCGAGGCGATTATTGGGTGCTCATTCCTTCCGACGGCACATTCCGGCAGCTCGGGAAAGGGTTACCGGAATCTTCCCTAATGTTTGCCAAGTTTTCTCCCGATGGAACAAAGGTGGCTTATGTATCCGGCAATAACATCTATGTGGAAGATATAGCAGACGGTAAAATTACCCAGATCACCCATGATGGAAATGAAAAGATAGTTAACGGTACTTTCGACTGGGTGTATGAAGAGGAATTCGGGTGCCGAGACGGATTCCGCTGGAGTCCCGACAGTCAATTCATTGCCTACTGGCAGAGTGATACGGATGGAACAGGATTTTTCGACATCATCAATAATGTTGACTCTATCTATCCTACTTTCAATCATTTCCCTTATCCGAAAGCAGGCACAACCAATTCTGATGTCAAGGTAGGATATGTTCCGGCTACCGGTGGTGAAACTACATGGATCACGCTTCCCGGTGATCCAAGAGAAAACTATGTTCCCCGCATGGAATTCATACCCGATAGCAACGAACTCTTCATCCAGCAGATGAACCGTCAACAGAATACCAACAGAGTTTGGATTGCTGAGATTGGCGGTGGAGAACCGGTGAACATTTTCACCGATCAGGATGCTGCCTGGCTAAATACAAATGACAATGTTCTATGGCTTGACGGCAATAAGTGGTTCACATGGTTGAGTGAACGTGACGGCTGGAGACATCTATACAAAATCAGTCGCGATGGAAAAGAGATCGTTCCCATTACAAAAGGAGATTTTGATTTTGTAAGCCTCGTGGGCACTGATCTTAAAAAAGGTATTGTGTATTTCATTGCGTCACCGGAAAATTTCACACAGCGTTATCTGTATAGTGCTCTCATCAACGGAGACGGAACGGCTACACGTGTAAGTCCCGAAGATCAGTCAGGACAGCACCGCTACAGCATGTCTCCCACAGGAAAATGGGCGGTACATACATTCAGCAATGCCGCAACTCCTCCTGTCATTGATATGGTGTCATTCCCGGGACATAAATCAGTGCGTGTAATTGAAGACAATGCACAAGCCCGCGAACAATATGCTGCGCTCGGACTCAATCCGAAGGAATTCGTAAAAGTTAAATCCGGTGATCTTACGCTTGATGCATGGATGATTAAACCGGTTGATTTCGATCCTTCTAAAAAATATCCCGTGATTGTAGAAGTCTATGGTGAACCCGCCAGTTCAACAGTGCAGGATGTATGGGGCAACGGAGACCTCTGGAACCAATATATGGCAAACCTCGGATACATCGTTGTGAGCATTGACAACCGAGGCGCAAATGTGCCGAGAGGACGTGACTGGAGAAAATGTATTTATGGCGAAGTGGGCACCTTTGCTTCTCAAGATCAAGCACAAGGAATTCAGGATCTTGCCCGTCAGTATTCTTTCATTGATCCGGAACGTATCGGCATCACAGGCTGGAGTGGCGGCGGAAGCCAGACTCTTAACTCTATGTTCCGATATCCCGAAGTATTCAAAACCGGAATCGCAATTGCTTTCGTAGCAGATCAGCGCACCTATGACACAATCTATCAGGAACGCTACATGGACACTCCCCAGAATAACCCTGAAGGATATCGCAAGGGTTCCCCGATAACCTACGCAGACGGTCTACAGGGTAATCTACTTCTGATCCATGGTACAGGTGATGACAATGTACATTATCAGAATTGCGAGATGCTTGTAAACGAACTTATAAAGCATGGAAAAGTATTCAGCCAGGTAAGTTATCCGATGCGCACCCACTCCATAAACGAGGGTAAGGGCACAACCCTTCATCTCCGTAAAACGATGGCTAAATACTGGCTCGACAATCTTCCCGCAGGAGGGAAATGATAATAAGATCTCTAAAAAAGAGTTGGCAGAGAAATGTCAACTCTTTTTTATTTGTATATTATCCAACATATGGAGCCTGTAAATGTTAAATATATATAAGCCGTATTGTACACAATTAAAATTAACGTATTACCCAATGCGGTTTTGAATGTATATTAACCGAAGATTTTATAGATAATGCAGAAATTTACAAAAATAGTTGCGACAATTTCAGATAAGAGATGTGACATAGATTTTATAAAGTCACTTGCTGAAGCAGGTGTAAACGTGGTGAGGATGAATTCCGCCCATCTCGATTATGATGGATTTAAGAAAATCGTAGAAAATACCCGTGCTGCAGACGATTCCCTGGCTATAATGATGGATACGAAAGGTCCTGAAATCAGGACAACAGTGACTGTCACCGGAGAGCCCGTAGAATTCCACACAGGAGATATTGTAAAAATAAAAGGTAATCCTGATGGGAAAACTTTGTCTTCAGAAATCTCATTAAACTATGCAGATATTGCCAAGGTGCTTCATCCTGGCAACCGTATGCTTATTGACGATGGTGAGATGGAATTCGAGGTAATCGATGTTGACGGTGATACAGTTACAGTACGTGCTGCAAACGATGGATCTCTCGGATCTCGGAAAAGCGTTAATCTACCGGGTGTGAGTATAGGTCTACCAGCTGTCACAGAACGAGACAAAAGAAATATTGGCTATGCCGTAGACCTTGGGGTGGATTTTATTGCACACTCTTTCGTTCGCTCTGCCAACGATGTGATGGAAGTGAAACGCATTCTTGACAGTCTCGGATCAGATATCAGGATTATTTCTAAAATAGAGAATCAGGAGGGCATCGATAATTTTGATGATATCCTTGAAGCTTCTTACGGTATCATGGTAGCACGCGGCGACCTCGGAATCGAAGTACCCGCGGAACGTATTCCGGGCATTCAGTCTAATCTTATAAATAAGTGTATCACTGCTCACAAACCGGTAATCGTAGCCACTCAGATGCTCCATACCATGATTGAACATCCAAGGCCTACAAGAGCTGAGATATCAGATGTGGCTAACGCTGTTTATCAGCGTGCCGATGCCATGATGCTTTCCGGAGAAACAGCTTATGGCAAATATCCCGTAGAGGCGGTGAAGATTATGACAAGCGTGGCAAAGGAGGTTGAATCTTCTTTAAAAAATAAAATGGAAGTTCCTCCATTGACTGATGCCGACATTACATCATTCCTTGCGCATGAAGCCGTAATGTCGGAAAACAAAGTTGGCACCAAAGCTATATTTACGGATGCATACCGTGGAATTTCAGCACGCTTCATAGCATCTTTCCGTGGTAATAATCCTACTTTCGCCATATGTCATAACAGAAGCGTTCAGAGATGGCTTGCACTCAGTTATGGTGTTACTGCCTACTATTATCCACAACCGGACAACAGTTTCCCGCGTCATTCCATAAAGGCTGTGAGAGAAATTGTGAAAGCAGACCATATTCAGCCAAATGACCGCCTTGCTTACCTTACCGGAACACGCCACGGAGCAAGAGCACTTGAAATTCTCACTCCTTTGGAAATCATGGAGGGAAGCACCAATATTTAATCGTTTCCAATTTATAAAATATTGGATATGATACCTATGTCTGGAATTCCCGGATCTCTACGCAAGATTACTCATAAATAATGACACAGGAATAATGATAAGGTTTCTGAAGAAATCAGCAACCGAATGTTCTACAGAGGGATTAAGAACCATACATAACTAATTCCATACACTAAAAAAGTTGACTTCGCACGGAGCCAACTTTTTTAGTGTATGGAAACGGTTATTATGCCTCTGTTCTATTCTTCCTATTTAAACCGGTAAACCGTGGAAATAATAAGTGAACGTTGTTTACCACTTCCATAATATGTAGTTGTCGTTAATCCCATATCATATCTCACGAAGTTGCATGGAATGTTCTCCCGCATTTCCATTAAGTAGGAATGCAAAGGTGAAGAGGATAACTCTTTAGTCAATTGGTTAACCCTTTGATGACAGCCACTGCCTCAGCTTGATTTTCTTTTGAAGCCCCAACTTTGGCATAACGAACAATCCCCTCTTTGTCTACTACAATTGTCAATGGAAATCCTTGCTGTCTTACAAGTGCCACCAAGTCGGTAGCTTCCTGAAGATGAGTCCAAGTAAAATTGTGTTGCTTTACAATAGGAAGTATTTCTTCTGTATTGTGACGGGAGGCTGAAAGGAAAACAACGTCAGGAAACATGTCTTTCCATTCAGAGAGGAGCGGCATTTCGCGTCTGCATGGACCACATTCAGTTTGCCATAAGTTGATTACAAAAATTTTACCTTTCAGCTTTTCGTTATTCCACATGTTATTCTCAGTATCCCGATATTCAAAATCTATAAAAGGCTCTCCTTCTTTAACGCCGATACCGGTATATACCGATAGGGTTTGAGGTTTATGATTCCGGTATTCTTTTAGCAATTCCTTGGAGTACCTAACCTTATCTGCAGGGATGGCCTTATCAACTACGGTAGTCTCCATGGTATATCCTATAGGTAGGTAAATGAGAAAAACCATCTCCCCTTTCGGATCCTTAATCAAATCCATTGCAGAACCTCCGGGAATGAGCGACTTCTTTGATACTGTCTTGTCAAAGAATAAACCATCCACAATGATATCAGCTCTCACAAGACTATCGTTTGGTGTTTGGGCAAAAACACTTATACTGGAGATAATTGAGATAAGCAGAGAAAGAACGATTTTCATAATCATGATCTGTTAAGTTGTTGAACTCACGTGTTATATGGCAAAAATACCAATTTTATAATATATAGCAAAATTTTAGGGTATAACTCATAAAAATTGTCCCTAAACCGGAATGCCATATTTTCAGTCTACCCAAAGAGGTTCCGGAAGAGAAGGAATGAAAAAATAAGAAATGGTAAATTATAATTATTATAACTGATTGATAATTCGGAATGATAATTTTTTCATTATTTTTTATTATCCATGTCACAAA
>CAZXHO010000103.1:0-7830 GCA_964640365.1 uncultured Sangeribacter sp.
GGCTTCCAACCCAGTATCGGGTAATACCGGTAGTACCGAAACACCGGATTCCTTAAAATCCGTATCCGAACCCATAAAGGATGCTGATGAAAGAACTGAAGGCTCCAAAACTTCAGTATCCCAATCAGAAAAAGCATCAGTAGAGAAAGTTCAGTCTCGGGAATCGGTTACAACAAAAACAGATACTATAGCAGTAAAACGGGAAGATGATTATGAAAAATAATAGATCATACCGATTGATTATAATATGCGTGACATTGCTTACCATGATGACCGTGATCTCGTGTTCTACAACGCGGCGTCTGGGTCCGGGTGAAACACGTTATACCGGCATCGGAAAGTTTAATGTAGTGACTACGGACAAGGAGAAAGCCCCGGCAGAACTTGTCGAAGATCTTAAACATGCAGCTAATTGTGATGCCAACGATTACATAATTGCCCCATTCATTAAAATCCCGGTTGGCCTTTGGGTTTATAATAACTGGAACGACAGTTCAAAGGGTATTAAGGGGTGGTTATATAACAAACTTGTGGAGGCTCCCGTGCTCATTACCGAGGTGCGTCCAGAAATGAGGGTGAAACTGATGGAGCAGATTCTGGATAACAACGGATATTTTGGCTCGACAGCGTCTTACGACATCAAGTATAATGCGAAGAATAAGAGAAAGGCAAGCATAGACTATCGCATAGATATGTCGCGCCCGTATCGTATTGATTCGATAATATATCTGTCGAAGCCGGAACCAATGTGCGGATTTATAGATTCAGTTGCCAAACTGAGCCCTTATTTACAGAAAGGCGAGGTTTTCTGTGTAGACTCTCTCGCCTCAGAGAGGATTCGTATTACTAATGCCATGCGTAACCGCGGTTATTACTATTTCCGCCCCGAATATATAGAATTTTTGGCTGATTCGCTCATCACCCCGGGAAGTGTGGCTATAAAGTTGACATTGGCATCAAATATGCCCAAAATGGCAAGACTGCCTTATAAAACCGGTAAAATAGTAACGACGGTTTTAAGAAACAATAATACCTACCCGGGCACCCCCGACACTATGCAGACAAATAAGGGAGAGGTTATAGTGATGCGTCCCGCAAAGCTAAGGAAACATCTGATTCCTTCCTGCATAACCTTCAGGGAAGGGAAACTGTTTTCCGTGCGCGATATGGACCGCACGCAGACACGTCTTTCAAGGCTGGGTATATTCGGAAATATACAAATCCAACCTGTTCCGGCAGATACTCTGCCCGGACACGCCCTTCTCGATGTATACACGGTCTGCCAGTTTGATCAGCCCATCGAAGCTTCAATTGAGGTTAATGCCACTTCCAAGTCAAACAGTTACCTTGGTCCGGGACTTATTCTTGGACTTTCTCATAATAATCTGTTCGGAGGAGGTGAGAGACTGGGGGTACAACTCACTGCTTCCTATGAATGGCAGACAGGTAGAAATAAAGGAAGTGTATTCAATAGTTATGAATTCGGCCTAAATGCCTCATTGGCTTTCCCGAGAATGCTGGCTCCACGTTTTATTAAACGTACGAACAGAGAGCTGAACTGGACAACAATGAATGTAGGTGCAAGTGTGCTCAACCGTCCCCACTTCTTCAAGCTTGCTGAATTCAATCTGGGTATAACTTATGAATGGCGTGCCGCCAGACATTCGGTCAATCAGTTCACACCCTTTAAACTGACCTATAATAAACTTATATCAACCACCCATGAATTTGATTCGATTATGTCTCAGAACCCGGCGGTGGCGTTGAGTTTCCAGAGTCAGTTTATTCCACAGATGTCTTATACATATACCCTCGACAAATTCTTTGAAAGGGAGAGAATAAATGGTATCAATTTCTCTGTGACAGTCACTGAAGCCGGCAATATTTTCAATGGCATTTGGAGTGCTTGTGGAGTTAAAGGGGAGAAAAAACTTTTCGGAACGCCTTTTTCGCAATTTGTGAAAGGTCAGGCGCAGCTTGTATACAATCGGCGACTTATAAGAGGTACTGATCAGTGGCTTGTGTCCCGCATCCTAATCGGAGCTGAACATGCTTACGGAAATTCACGGGAGGTTCCTTATTCCGAACAGTTCTATATTGGCGGTGCCAACTCTATCAGGGCATTTACTGTGAGATCGGTAGGTCCCGGTTCTTATAAGGCTCCGGCAAGTCTTAAAGACGGTTATTTTGATCAGACAGGTACATTTAAACTGGAATTAAATACGGAATATCGATTCCCGATAATCAGTGTGCTTCATGGAGCCGTTTTCCTTGACGCAGGAAACATATGGCTTCTGAAGAAAGATCCCCTACGCCCCGGAGGTGAATTGAGAGGGAAGACTTTCTTCAAGGATATAGCCTTAGGCACAGGCGTAGGTCTGCGAGTGGATATTGGAATGATGGTGATAAGAGGAGATTTGGGATACGGACTTCATGCCCCGTATGATCCCGGTTATTTCAACATTCCTTTTAAACATGCCTTTGCTTTCCACCTTGCAATAGGATATCCCTTCTGATGAAAAAATCCGTGATTTCTCATAAAAGAGACTTTAACTCCCGGTAGTAATGGCTCGATCTCCCATGACATCTTCCGAAAGGCGGGGAATTCTTGCCATTGGATTAGTTTCTTTGATTATAATATGTTCTGCTCTTTGGTTTGACCGATGTGGCAGAAAGACGGGAGAACTTAAAAAAGAAGAAGTTGAAATACTGCTTAAAGGAGAAGAACACGTTCGAGATACGGTGAAGGAAAATCATGCAGGTGGAAAAAGGAAGTTTAAAAAAACGTCTGAATCGTCTGACAGCCTCAAATCTGCCAAAGGGAAAGCGCGCACATATAGAAAAAGAAGTTTCCTTGATGAGCCGGTTTCCCAATGAAACACTATGAATTGACTCTATATGCTTACAATAGATGTTGCCATAGCCACCTACGGAGATAGGATAGACAGGATTGAGAAAATGTTGCTTCCTCAAATGGATGGTGTGCGTTATGTTGTGTCTTGGCAGGAAGGAGGCTTGAGAGAGATTCCGGCGGCTCTTGCCAAAAGACGGGACGTTGAAGTTTGTCGGCTTGAAGTCAGAGGTGTTTCACGCAATAGGAATAATGCCATAGACCATTGCCGTGGTGATATTGTGATAATGGGAGATGATGACCTTGAATATACTGAAGAGGGAATATTGGGGGTCAGAGAGGCGTATGAAGCTAATCCTGAGATGTGTGCTGCAATATTTAAAGTAGATTTCCCAAATCCCAAACCCTATCCGGAATCTGATTGCCGTCTTGTGCTGCCTTTCCCAAAAGGATACTGGGTGTCGATGGTAGAAGTAACGTTCAGACGAAAATCCTTTGGTACCCTGAGATGTCATCCCATGCTTGGCCTCGGTGCCATAGAATTTCAGAGTGGAGAAGATGAAATGCTGATTATTTCAGCCATCAGGCGAGGCCTGGACTGTCGTTTTATAAATCATCGACTTGCCGTTCACCCGGGAGAGTCTACCGGAACAAAGGTAAGTCCCGGTATTCTGATGGGTCAAGGAGTAATTATATCAATAATATATCCACGGAGTTATTTTCCACGCCTTGTAATGAAAGCATGGAGGCTTAAAAGAAGCCACGGAGCAGCATTCTATAAAAGTTTGAAGCAATTGATGACCGGTGCAAGAAGGAAAAATAGCGTCCTCTCGTGTCCACGCCGGTATAAATGGTGAAATAAAAGAATCGCAATGTGCAAATTATTTGGAATGCGCATTGCGATTTATTTTGGTATTATGAGAAGAAGTTGTCAGATGCCGAAGAATGTTAAAGTGCTGTCATCGGGAATTCCGGTAAACTCAAATATAAAGAAAGAGAGCAATCCCATAATCAAGACGTTTAAATTACCAATAATTATAAGGTCAGATAGCTTATAACGTGGAAGTGTCTTCATTTTCCACCAAATGTATATATCAAGAATGAAACAAATAGTGGAAGGCACCATGTCAAGTCCATTAAGCGGAAGATTGAGTTGCAGGCACATAAACACTGTCACAACCGTGTAAATGATGCTGTTAGCAAGAAATACAAGTCTTGTATTCTTTCTTCCCACCACTACTACAAAAGTGTCTTTCGAATTTCTTTTATCTTGATAATAATTAGCATAGCTGTAGAGCATGGTCGCATTAACGCACATCAACCCCATTACAATAGACATATAGAGCGAAGGGGTTACGTCAAACCAATTTAATGGGTTCGCGGCCTCATGCATAGATTGAAACAAGGAAGTGGGAAACACGCAAAGAGGACCGAATAAAATGAAAGGGCAGATGATGCCGTAAGGGGTTCGTAAAAGCGGCATTGATCCTCCCATTGTCAACCAACCTACTATTACAATAATTATACCTATTACAAGAAAAAACCATCCTGTCATTCCAGCAATTGAAAGTCCGACTATGGCTGCCAACATCAGTGCCCCAAAACTCCCTTCCTTCAAAAATATGCTTTCTCCTTTAGCGGAATGTGTGGCGATTTGCTTATCAATGTAAGATCCGCAAGCATGTGCGACGTCATAGTAACGGTAATAGAAGTTACCTGCCATCTGAGCAAAAATTACAAACAGTATGCAGAGTGTGGCAGGGAGGTACTCAGTATTACCTCTTAGTCCGGCACAAGCAGTTCCGGCTAATACTGATCCAACTCCCATCATTAAGGAACTTGGACGCAGATATGTCAGAAGTGGATTTTGTTTGGACATGATTATTAAGACAGATAGTTGTTAATTTGGGAAACAGGTCACGGTAGAGTCAGACTATTGTATACATAACAACAAACAAACTTGTCGCACCGATAGCCATCCAAAGTGTAAGAGCCTGAATGAGTGGTTTCACTCCCACTTTCTTGATAACTTTGAGGCTTAGACTTGCTCCGATAGCAAACAAAACAGCTACAAGAGCTTTTTTTGCAATAAACACCAAAGCATTGTAAATCGGACCCATGAATGACATTGCACTTTCCGGAGTATAGGTGTTGATAATCATTGCCACAACGAACAGCAAGATGAACCAAGGTATAGAAATCTTGGTTTTCCCTTCTCCACCTTTTTTATTGCGGAAGAACCACATTGTGAAAAAAGCCAGAGGGATGATCCAGAGAGCACGAGTACATTTAATAAGGGTTGCGAGGTCGCAGGCTTCAGTCGATCCGGGGAAATACATCTGGTCGAACGCTGCACCGGCACCCACAACAGAGCTGGTGTCGTGTATTGCTATTGCAGCCCATGTGCCGAATTGAGTCTGCGACAGGCCGAATAGATGCCCGAGGGGTGGGAATATAAAGAGGGCTATAGCATTTAGGATAAAAATAACTCCTAATGACACAGCCATCTCATTCTGGTCAGCTTTCACCACCGGACCAACGGCAGCAATGGCACTTCCACCACAGATAGCCGTGCCGGAGGAAATCAGATAAGAAGTTTTTTCGTTTATCCTCATGTATCGTCCGAGCAACACTCCGATAATCATTACTCCGATCACGGATATAATGGTGAAGAGCATTCCATCGGCACCGGACTGAAGCGATTTTTGGAGGTTCATTCCGAAACCAAGACCCACTACAGATGCCTGAAGAAGATATTTTGAAAGTTTTTTATTGAATTTAGGATAAGGAATCCCAAAAATAAATGCGAATGCTAATCCGAGGAAGAGCGCGACGGGTGGTGTGATAAATTGGTATTTTTCTCCAAAAACGATATCGAAAGGAAAAATCATTATTACCAAAAGCACCCAATATAGAGATGCTCCCAGCCTGCTGGTCAACGATTTACCATCTGAATTCATAATTGGTAACTTTGGGGTTGTTATGTTGTTAGTGCACTAAATATAATTCTTGTTTATAAGAATCTGAAGATCTTTTCCTAATTTGTATGCAAATGTACAAAAAAATATAAAAATGACAAAATTATGAACATAGTCAAGAGGGTATGGTAAGATGGATAATTTATACCTCGGGAAAGTGGAAAAACAAGTTCGTATGTTTGCACTCACAGAGCCAACTGATGGCACTTAGTGCAAACATACGAACTTAAAGAAAAGAAAGGGGATGGTTGTAGATCTTGATAAAGGCTTTCTTCATCTGTTTCGTCTCGTTCCCCCATCTATTTATTCGTTTACATGATATTTTATTTACTGTTTCTTCTTCTAATCCTTACTGATGTATAAAATTTTAATTCCTTGGAGTGAGATGTAAGACTATAATATTTTTATTAACTTTGCACGTGGGTAGCCATTCGGATTGGTGAGGGAGTCTCAGGCTTTGGTCAGAATTAAGAACTAATGAAAAGATCTGATATCAGGAAAGGGACAATGGTTTTGATTGCCTTTTCTTTGTTGGTTTTTGTAATAATACATGTCATCTACGCGCTGAAAGACAGGTCGGTGCAGGAGCAAAAAGAGTGGACATCCGGTAAGGCGGAACCTATGTGGAGTGATACGCTTTCGAATAAAGCGTCAAATATTGCCGCCCTTGCAGGAATGGATTCTGAAATTATACGGTTCATGAACAAGTGGGAGATTAAAGGAATCTCACTTGCCATTACACGTCATGACTCGTTGCTATATGCCAAAGGCTATGGATGGGCTGACAAGCAGGAGGGGGATGAGATGGATGTATCTTCAATAATGAGGATGGCTTCCGCATCCAAGCTGATCACTGCAGTCGGTATTATGAAACTTTGCGAAGAGGGAAAATTATCGCTCGATACAAAAGTATTCGGAGAGGAGGGAGTGCTTAATGACACCGCCTTCACCAATTCCATGCGTGATCCGAGAATGATAGATATTACGGTTGATCACCTCCTTCGCCACAAGGGAGGTTTTACGCTCGGTGCAGGCGACCCTATGTTCAACACCAAGGACATAATGGCCGTGAAGAAACTCAAAACTCCACCTACAAATGAAGAGCTTACAAAGATCGTCCTTGGTAGGAAGCTCGGTTTTACACCCGGTGCCGGCAGGCGGTACAGCAATTTTGGATATATGCTTCTTTCTCTTGTAATAGAGCGAGTCACGGGCAAAAGCTATTGGGATTATATCCGGGAAGAGGTGCTGGAACCCGCAGGGGCCTATCAGTTCCGACCGGCAACTAATTATTATGCAGAAAAAAATCCTCGCGAGGTGAGATATTATCCTCCAGACAACGAACTTGTGGAGGAATATAACGGCAGTGGGAATATGGTTGAAAGAGTCTATGGCGGCAGTAATGTAAATGGATTGCTGGGTGCCGGCGGCTGGGTGGCATCAGCCTCTGATCTCGCACGTCTTGTGGCTGCCATAGACGGAGAACCGGGTGTCGGAAACGTGATAACCGATGAAAGTATAAAAATTTTGACAGAATATGACGAAGGGGATAACAAGAGTCGCGGGTGGAGTGAAGTAACTTCAAATGGAAAATGGGTTAGAACCGGAACTTTGAGTTCTACCCATGCCCTTATCGAGCATTATCCGGACGGCTACTGTTGGGTGGTGCTTACAAATAGCGGAGTATGGACCGGCCACCATTTTTCAAAAGATCTTACAAGGCTGATTGATAGGCTAAGAAGCCGGTATAGCGGTTCGCTTCCGGCACGTAATCTTTGGTAATTGTATAATTATTGGTAGCAAAGACTCACTAATCTGTCCATAAAGTCATGTTTGTATTTCCTCAATATCTTTTATAGGGGAAGAGTTTGGGTGATGGTATTTTATATGCGTAGGATCATGGAAAGATCTCGGCTTATGGTATCAATGTGAAAGTTTTGTGTAAGTTTGATATAAAATATTTGGCTGTTTCAAAAAAAATATCTTGCTTTGCAGTCGCTT
>CAZXHO010000104.1:0-7798 GCA_964640365.1 uncultured Sangeribacter sp.
AAATGGAATGATGCAGCAATAATATATCGTAGCTAATGTTTTAACTGATAAAAAGATAGCCGCCCAATTGGGCGGCTATCTTTTTATCAGTACCGGCTTCGCGTAAAACGTAGCGGGAGCCTTACTTATTTTTTTCAAGAGACTCCTTCCAAGTGTATGGTCTGACAAAAAGTTCATGGAGTGGCTTTTGGCGTGAAATGGTATCTCCCTTTTCTGTGTTGTTGACTACGTTGCTGTTTTTCCTTGCAGAGGAACAAGATCCGATAGTCATGAAAAAGAAAAACATTAGCACAGCCACAATGGCGGGAGTCTTATTTACTCTTGACAACATCTTTCCAAGTCTTCTTGACCGCAACAGGAGCATGAAGTTTAGGCATTTTCTTTAAGCTACTCCTCGTATTTTTACTTCTTGTTCTCTTGAGGTCATATTTTACAAATTCTTCGTAATCATAGTTCCACGATTCTCCAAATGCAAGTTTGTGAATCCTATTGTAGATCGCTTCACGTGAGGGAGCGTTGAATTCTCCGACATTCGACATCATTATACTTGTCAGAGAGGGACGCCATACACCATATTGATAAAGTGCACCACCTCCATACACACTCAGTTTTTCATCTGCATATCTGGAATCGGAGATGAAGTTTTTCCATCTTACCTTTGATGGATCGGAAGTGAAGTCAACATTCTTCCACCATCCCCAATTATTCTGCTGCATTTTAATAGTTGTTGCCTGTGCTGCATCGATCGTGCCACTATAATCATAATAATATTCATCGGCAAGCTTGGCAAACCCATGTCCGTTAGCCTCATGGTGAAGAATATGTGAGAACAGTTCCAAATTCCCTGCCTTTGAGAAATATGAGATAGAGGGACCGCTGCCATAATCAGAAATGACATTTTCATTCGGGAAGAAAAAGAAACATGTGCCGGAATATCGGTCGGAATTAACAGCTACGATCATCATTGCCTCGTCCATCCGGTCTTCAGAAAGAGCTTTCAGTGCATATTGAATCACTGCTTTATCATTTCCTCCTACTAAAGTAAGATTGCCGAAATATGTACCGAAGACGGATGAATAATTCTCGAGATCCTCTGTGAGTGACACAGCATTTACATAATATACATTGAACAGATCCTTGAAAGATGTATATGGCTCGATTGTGAAGAGATTATCATATAGATACTTCATATCTTTTTCATATGCACCGGATTCAATCATTCGGTCGGAATATCCGTCACCCATGAGCACAATATCGATGCCATTTCCCTCTGAAGCTTTCTGGAGAGTTACAACAGCGCCGTCTTTTGAAAAGTCGGTGGAGAAGTATATATCAGGTTTCGGCAGGTCGCCATAATTGTAACCGTGGATGAAATCTTTGAATACTGTCCACCCTGTACGCTCCTTGTAAAGTTCAAGAGATTGTTCGGGTACATAAATCTTCAGTTTCGGGTAATCTGACATTTGTGTATCTGAATATTTAGGTGGAAGCAATGCACGTATATACACTTCTTCAATATTCCCACAACCAAGTATCGGATTCCAACGGACGTCTGGTCCGATCTGCTTCAAGTTCGCCGAAAGGGTTAGTTTTTTGAGATTCTTACAATAGCTGAAGGCATATCCACCGATAGCCGTAACCTGATCACCCATAGATATTTCTTCAATCATATCACAGTTGCTGAACGCCCACGCACCGATGGAGGTGATTTCATCGGGTACGCGATATACAGACGGGAAATTCTTCCTTGCAACAAGCATGGTGAGCTGTGAATCAAATACGATAAACTTGTGGTCGGAAGAGGTTTGGGGACCATAAACGGCTTCAAGATTCGTACATCTCTCAAACGCTGCACTTCCTATATAAGTAACAGAAGCAGGGAGTGTAATGCTCTCTATATCCGTGTTATTGGCAAAAGAGTAATTCTCTATACCATCCACTTCATCAGGAACAGTGTATGCCCTCAAGCCGGTTCTGGCAAATTGAGATAGAATTTTGCCGTATCCCGGCACATCCACCACGTAGCACAAGTTGTCCGAGGTATGGAAATTTCGGTTTCCATAGAATCCTTTCAACGAGTGGCAGTCATTGAATGCATATTGATGTGCCTGGATGAGCGATTCAGGGAAAGTTATGGATTCAATACTTGTGCCTGAGAAAGCTCCGTTACCGATTCTTTTCATACCTTCAGGAATCTCAATGGAAGTAAGATTTGAAAATCCTGAGAATACATGTTCTTGAATTTCTGCCACTCCTGGAGGAATAATATATTCGGTAATGCCTGCCGGAGCAAATGCACACAATACATTGTTGATTATTAAAGCTCGTCCGTCATCGCTGACATTCTTCCCCCCTATAAATTTTCCAAGCTTATCAGAGAGCAATGCACAAGATCCCAATGCTTTAAGTGATTCAGGAACACGTACAACCTCGAGTTGAGGTTCTCTTCCCCAAGTATAGAATGCATAATCCCCGATAATCTCGATGCCGTCAGGAAGATATACAGCCTTTAGTTCTATGTTGTTGAATGCACGCTCATTGACAGCCTTAACCTTCTTGTCGAATTTCAATATACCGTAACCGTTGCTATAGGTATTAGAAATCATTGTGGCATCAAAACGTGGGGTAGATTGGAACTCAATTGCCTGATCGTTGCAGCTTATATACCAGATTTCATCATCAGGAATCTTTACATTATCAAAATTCGGGAGCTCTACGTATTCTCCCTGTTCACCACCCTGTTTGACGGTAAATTCAAGGTTTATGCCAAATTCATTGTTCTTTACATATACTTTCCCTTCTCGGTCATAACCGGAATTGGGAGCAACATAGATTTCAAGAAACGCATATTCCAAGGCGCGGGTGTGATTGTCTGCTATCCATTCCTTGGAATTTTCAGGAATGTCAAGTTCACAGTCCACATTGGTCAAGAATTCCAATTTAATTACACCTCCTTTGTTATCAATCTGTTTGAGGGTGTTATTATAGACTTCGAGTCCTCCTTTTTCAAAAAGAATCTTTCTGGAAATAGTTTTACCGGGATTTGAGACAAGAAGTAACACATTGCTTCCTTCCGGAATAACTTCACCGGTGGTTATTTTGATTGATCCTTCCAACTTGGAATCACCGGGAATAACTTCAGCTTTGATGCCATCAGATGGTTGAACCTCTACCTTTATATCATCGAAATTACTTGTAATCTTATAATGGACGGTACGTGTGTCATTCGCTCCGACTACATACAGGTCTTGAGCATCAAATTCCACTGACATGGCATACAACAGGGGGATTCTCAATACAGAATTGTCAGTTAGGGTGAAAGTGACTTCTGTTTCGCCACTATCAATCCTTTTAACGTAAACGGCGTCCTTGGATCCAGCAGTCTTCAGCTTGATCTCTGCTTTAGTGCCGTTTGAAAACACAATTGTATAACCGCTACTTGTGTTAGTGATGGATTCAACCATTATTTTTGGATCAGCGGCAGCTGCCTTGATGATACCTGTCTGTGCCAATTGGGCTTGGTCCACTTGTTCAGTCTCTGAGCCGGGTTTCCCATTGGGATCGGAAATATCATCCTTACTACACGCTATTGTGCAGCACAGCATGAAAAGGATGATAAAGAGGTTGAAAAATCGGTTCATAAGCTCTTAAGATTAAATTTGTGTATATAGGAAAAGTATTATTTATAAAGCATCCCAATAAAGTAAAAGTAATTTTTTAGAAGCTATTTATCTAAAAAAAATCAATGTCTTATAAACGTAATCTCAGATATGTTTATTATGGCATAATTTTAATATTTGAAATTCTATAAATATAATATGAATAAACGGGATATAGCCATCTATCAGTTGTTTAAGCATCCGTATATGATTAAGGGAATATTATTGTAAATGAATAATTATACTTGAAGATTCTTATATTTATTTTAAACATAGGATTATGATACATTTTGTGAATCGCGAATTTTTCCTTATATTTGTGAAGACAAAAAACATTTCTTTTCAAATCTCGGTTTTATCCTACGTAATGTTGACTTTTCTTTTGTGGAAAGTTATTTTTCGGGATGGCATTGAAAAGAATAGAAGCACACAATTATACCTAAATATTATAAGTATGAAAAAAATGATTTTTATGGCAGGGATGTGTCTGTTGATGGCATCCTGTTCTTCCGATGAGGGTAAAGTGACAATACAATTGCCGGCTGACTATCAGAATAATACTCTCGTGGTTAGCCATGTAACTATTGATAATATATTCAATGCAAAGAAGCAGGAAGATCTGAAAATAGTATATGATACCCTTGAAGTTAAGAATGGTGTGGCGGAACTTAAGCTCGATGCTGCCGGGGCTGCACGATACAACATCGAAGCTCCTATGGTAACCATGACAGAGCCGGATTTTTATGCCGCTCCCAATGAAAAGCTTGAGGTCAATATTAAGAATTTTGACCCTCTTGACTATGAAGTGAAAGGGACACAATTGATGGAAGATCTCACAGCCATTACTTCAATTACAAGACCAATCCAGCAGGAATATGTTGATCTGGTAAATAATAATGAGAACGTTACAGAGGAACAGTTAAAAGAAATAATGGGAAGATATGATGTGGCAATCAAACAATTCGTGGCAGAGAATCCCAAGAGTCCCGCTGTGCCGTTTGTAATCATGGATCTTAGCGGAGATGATTTCAAGGCCATCTATGATAATATGACTCCCGAGGCGAAAAAATCTATTCTTATGCCATATGCTGAGCTTTATAACCAACAGACTGAAGAGATGCAGAATGCAAGGAATGAAGAAAATGAACGAAAGGCTGAGGTGGCTTCAGGCACAATTACCGCTCCCAATTTTACGCTCCCCGATCTCAACGGCAAAGAAGTGAGCCTTTCTGATTTTCGTGGAAAATGGGTTGTGCTTGACTTCTGGGGAAGCTGGTGCGGTTGGTGTGTTAAAGGCTTTCCTGCACTGAAGGAGGCTTACACAAAATATGGGGATAAGATTGTAGTAATCGGGATTGATTGTAACGAATCGGAGGCGGATTGGCGCGCCGGTGTAAAACAGCATCAACTCCCTTGGATTAATCTTTATAACGGTAATAACTCAGATCTATATAAGGCATATAATATCGAAGGTTTCCCGACTAAGGCAATTGTTAATCCGGAAGGTAAACTCGTTGATCTGACTACCGGTGAAGACCCGTCGTTTTACGATCGTCTGGCTTCTTTCGTAAAATAAAAGGCACTTTAACTCATGATAAAAAGAATTCTGCTGCTCGTTGCTTGCATCGTTCTAAGCTTGCCAATAGCTTTTGCCGATCGTTTTATCAACCTCACTCCCGCGCCTGCGGAGATTGTTGTTGGCGAAGGAGACTTTAAAATTCCTAATGGGATGAAAATTGCCGCCAAAGGTCTTTCTCGGGAAATGGAAGCGGAGGTTGTTGCTTTCATTAATGATTTCAATAAGGCTACGGGTCTAAACGTAAGGCAAGCCAAGAGAGGTCAGATGGTGATTTCGGTCAATCCTGACATCTCACCGGAAGGTTATAACCTTGAAGTAAATACTCAAGGCATAACGCTTGCTGCTTCAACCCCGACCGGTCTCTATTACGGTCTTCAAACCATCAAAAAGGTTCTTCCTGCAAATGTAATGGCTTGCAAGCCGGGAGCGGCAACAGCTGAATATGTACTGCCTGAAATGGTAGTAATGGATGAACCTGCTTATGGCTACCGAGGATTTATGCTTGATGTGAGCCGTCATTTCTTTACTGCCGATGAAATCAAAAGAATGCTTGATGTGATGAGTTATTACAAGCTTAATCGGTTTCATTGGCACTTGACAGATGACCAAGGATGGCGTCTTCCGATGGAGAAATATCCTAAACTCACTACTGTTGGCGCTACTGCTCCCGATGTGCGTATTACCGATATGCACCAGAAAAAACAATATATGGCGGGCAAACCTTATGGACCTTACAGTTACACTAAGGAAGAACTGAGGGATATAGTTGATTATGCAGCAAAACGTCATATAGAAGTTATTCCTGAGGTAGATATGCCGGGTCATTTCGTGTCAGCACTTGTGGCTTATCCTGAGTTTAGTTGTGCACCATGGGCTGATCGTCAGGTATGGTCTCGGGTTGGAGTGTCAAAAGATGTGCTTAATGTAGCTAACCCGGAGGCTGTAGAATTTGCCTCTAATGTTATTGATGAATTAGCAGATATCTTCCCCTATCCGTATATACATATTGGGGGTGATGAATGTCCTGCAGATGCTTGGGAAACTAATGCCGACTGTAGGGCTCTTATGGAGAAAGAGGGAATGGACAATGCCCGTCTGTTGCAGAGTCGCTTCATCAAGCAGATGGCAGACCGGGCTGCCACTCATGGTAAAAAACTTTATGTATGGAATGAGGCACTGACTTCAAATGGTGCCGACAGTCTGATGCTTAAAGATATTGATGCCACAATCTTTGCATGGTGGCCTGCCGATGAATCAGTAAGGAAGGCAACAGCAAATAATCTCCCTGTGGTTTATACACCCTTCGGTCCATATTACATTAACCGGCGTCAGTCTCCCGACTCTGCTCCCGGGGCCGGAAAGGGCGACGATGACGTGAAAAGGGTTTATGAGGTTGTGCCTTTTGCTACTGCAGTCCCCGGCTCGGAATCAAACCATCTGGGGGTCCAAGGAACGTTTTGGACTGAATATGTGAGCGATGCCGAGTATATGGAGCATCTTGCGCTTCCACGTTTGATAGCTATCGCCGAAGCCGGCTGGACTCCACAGTCTAAGAAAAAATTTGCTGACTTCCAAAAGCGTATCACTGCTGATGCGGAGCTCCTTGACCTTGGAGACTATAAGTATACCAGACTATACATGCTGGAGCCGGTTGGTACATCTACAGGACCTGACGTTGCAGGAGAAGAGTAATCTGTATTTTATATTTTTTACAGCTGGGACACTTCCATCCTGATTCGGATTTGAATTCTCATGTGTGACCGCAAGGAAGTACAAACAGGTAATAATCATACAACGGTGATAATTTATACTATCTTCGTGTTGTTCATTTATCTGATTCTTTGTGCTCTTTATGAGAGTCGTTTTGTGCACTTGGCTGTGATTCGGTCAGTTCCGTTTGGACGGGTGGGCAGTTTTCTGTCTGTAAAATCTGGGGTGTTAAAATATTATTTATCTACAGGCTGGATTGATTAAGCTCATAGTATTGCTTGTAAAAAATGCAATTTTACTCACCGCATTCGGCACTGAAAAACGCAATATTGCAGATCAAATGAATAGGGCTAAAATTAGCATATTAGCAGGAATACATTTCATATGGTCGCTCTTTACAATAGAAAATTAGTTAGGGATGGAACGATGTGGATCTACAAAAAAGGAGCGCAGTGGATGTTTTTCCGCTGCGTTCCTTTTTAAAGATGGTTTAGTATTATTAGTCTTCTGAGGGGATGAGCACGATATGACCGTGCGCATTCAAGCGATAACTGTGAGAGACGAGTGTCTCATCATTGCGTACTTCGAATACGCAGTCTTCCGGACTGATCATAAGACCGGCATTATTGATAGCAATGCGGATTGCCTCTTCCACTGTGCTATAGCCGGTATTTGTAGATTGATATAGACGTGAACCTTCCGGTCCCCAAATTGTGACTGAAACCGAATCTTGAGGTTTCAATGAATCAAAAGCTTCCATAATAAATAATTTAAAAGTTTCAATACTAAAACGTTTAGGCACTAATAAAGGTTGAAATCAAACTTCCGGCTTCATCTTCCGCACCATGTG
>CAZXHO010000105.1:0-7776 GCA_964640365.1 uncultured Sangeribacter sp.
AGACTCGATCGGGAAAATTCTTTCTACGCCTATACCGTCGGAAATTTTACGTACTGTAAAACGCTTTTTGTCTTCGTGTCCGTTAATACGGATCACTACTCCGCGATACTGCTGGATACGCTCTTTGTTACCCTCTTTGATACGATATGCTACTGTAATCGTGTCGCCGGGACCAAAATCATCAAATTTCTTTTTGGGAGTTGCAAATGCTTCCTCCGCGATTTTTATCAAATCCATTGTTATATTGTGATTTAAGTATTACTTGCAATTTAACGAGCCTCCTTGTCTCGCCAGAGATTACAAATTCGGTGCAAAATTACTATTTTTTTTATTATCACGCAAATATTATTCTTAATTTACTATTTTCCAACCAAATATTTGCCTATTTATATCCCTGCCAATTCTCCGATATTTAATCCGAGGTTGAGAAGAATAGAGGAGGCGCTTTTGTGAGGCATGGCGTAGCTAACCCCTATTGAAAAGCTCCTGACTTTCAAACCCAAGCCCGCTGAAAATCCGGACAGAAAATTCCTTTGATATGCCGACATGTCTGTCCGCATCTTATAATTATAACCAAGATCTACGTAAAAGTGGTCGCTCGGAAGATATTGCACACAGAATATCAGATGTCTGAATAGATTGCCCGCAAAATTTGATTTCAACTTAAGGCTTTCATTCTCTCCGTCTTCACTATGACTATAATAGGGCATACGCCATTTCGTAAGATTATTGGCAGTTATGCCAAAGGAAAACGGGCTCTCCCCTATTCCTTTCATCATTCCCAAACTTATATCAAATGGAAGATGATCATAACTGTCTTCAAATCTCTTCAACTGCCCTCCCATATTGCTTAGAACCAAAGACAACGATAGATCCCTTTCATCATCATAATAATTCAAGCCGAGATCGGAAGCAAGTGCGACGGCATTATATTTTTCATAAGCGCTGTAGACCAATTTAATATTTATCCCGCCTCTGAGTCGGTCAGTAAAATCATGAGAATAACTTCCTTCAGCCACTATGTCTGATGACGAAAAGTTTCCTGCCATGCTCCCATCGGGCAAATAGGCTGTCTGTTCTCCATAATTTAGATAACGGATACCGAAAGCCCAGGCACCTCGCTCACCGGCGGCCATTCCAAAACGAATTCCTGCAAAATTAGCGCTACCTAAATAATGCATGTAGCTTACAGCACACTGACGGTCGATTTCAGGACCCAGCAGCGCAGGATTACTTTGAACAAGAGTGACGTCTTCGTCTATGAGCGAAATATTGGTTCCGCCAAGACCAAAAACATGTGAGGAAGTAGGAACAGTCAGAAAATCATAGACAGAATTATTCGTTTGCCCTGATACATCAAAACAAATCCAAGATAAGAAAACAGAAATTATGAAAACTACTTTTTTCATCAAATATAAAACGCAATGCATAAACTTCTATTGTCTACACTTCCCTACTCATAAAAAGCCGGACACAATCTGAACTGTGAAGAAATGTAAAACTATTTTAAATTACTAAATTCTTTTGCCATAATACTTGCATATATAAATTTGCAATCCTATATTTGCATCATAAAATTATATCGAGACCACTTTAATGAAAATTCGTTCTATCCTATTCCTTATCGGCGCTACCCTCGGTTCTATTTTTTCTACCGAGATATCGGCTCAGACATGCAGAATCACTTCAGGAGTGAATGCAAACGGCTGTCTGACATATAAGGAAGTATATGAATTTGATTATGTGGACGATAAACCTCAATTCCCCGGCGGAGGTGCTTCAATGCTGAATTTCATCAATGAAAACCGACGCTATCCTGCAGAAGCATATGCTCGCGGTGTGGAAGGAAGAGTGACCTGCGCTTTTGTTGTCAACTCTGATGGCAAAGTAAGCGACATCACAATTCTCCGGGGAGTGGAGCATACCTTAAACCGTGAGGCGGTGCGTATTCTCTCCAGAATGCCCGACTGGACTCCCGGAAAATTAGACGGACAGCCGGTGCCTGTGAGAGTTATTTATGCTGTTTCTTTCCGTAAATAACTAATCTCAAGGCCGATGTTCTTTAAATTGTCAGTTTTTTGAATAATATATTGAATAGTTTTGATTTTTAGCACAGAAAAAGGATTGACCGTGAGGCCAATCCTTTTTATCTATTTCTTTATAAAGTGTGGGGCTGTCATCAAAAAGCTTCTGAACAATGAAAAGTCTGTTTATAATCAGTGCTCATTAAAATGCTGACATCTCCACGCCGCAAATCACACAAGTGTAATCACCAATTCTTCATCGTTCTCGGTGAGAGCGATCTTTCCTTCTCTACCAAGCCAGCCCAATGCTGACATGATTTCATCTTTTTTAAGCTTGGTAGCTTTTTTCAATGACTTAAGACCAAGCATCTTTGTGTCTGAATTTTCAAGTGCCTTGTAAACCTCACCGGCCCAGGTACCAATTGACTCAATGTTCATTTGTTTTGATTTTTTATTGTGAAACTTAATTATAAATTGCTTATTGCATACCGGGAATCTAATTGCTGGCAAAATTAATAAAATTTATCCATATAAATTGCAATTTATCTTTAAAAATACCAGTTTATGGCTCTCCGGGATGTTTTTCACATATATTTTTCCGATAATATGACAGTATTAATAATAGTTGCTCTTTTATCATTAGATAAATTCATTTAATACATAGCAATTTCTTTAAGATAAGAGTATTCGTATTCTTAATCTTGACATATTCTCTTTGTAACATCTACTTGAATTTGGTATTGATAATTTTTCAGAAAGAGCAACAGATATAAATGAAGACTCCGGAAAAAATATCGAATATACTTGATTCATAGAATAGCTACATAAAAATAACAATTATAATGCTTGATTTGTTGTCTATTGTGAATTTAGTAGCAAATGGTTAATTTTGCATATGAGCAAGAAAAAAAACATATCACTTTCCAACTCGCCTGTTCTCGGACAAGGAAGAGTAATAAGAAACACCGGAAGTTCATATATAGTGCGCCTTGATTCCGGAGAAGAAATTCCATGCCGCATTAAAGGGAATTTTAGAATTAAAGGCATTAGAACGACAAATCCGGTGGCTGTCGGAGACTTAGTAACTGTATCTAAAGCAGCCGATGATGCAGACTATATAACAGCAATCTCACCACGCACAAATTACATAATCCGCAGAGCTTCCAATTTATCGAAAGAAAGCCATATCCTCGCATCTAACATAGATCTTGCAATCCTTGTGGCAACATTACGAGATCCTATGACACCCACCACTTTTATAGACAGATTTCTTGCAACCGCAGAAGCATATTCTGTCAAAGCCGCAGTACTATTAAACAAAAAAGACTTGTGGGATGAAGATGACAAGATGCTTGGAGAGGCACTTGAAAATTTATACTCCTCTATTGGCTATAAAGTATATACAGTATCTGCGCGTACGGGAGAAGGAATTGATAATCTAAGATTTGATATTAAGGATAAAATAACTCTTCTTGCGGGAAACAGCGGCGTGGGAAAATCCTCAATAATTAATGCTCTTGTTCCGGGTGCCGATTTACGTACCGGTGAAATTTCAGACATACACCATACCGGAACACACACCACAACTTTTTCCGAAATGATTGATCTTCCCGGAGGAGGAGCAATCATTGATATTCCAGGGGTGAGAGGATTCGGAACCATTGAATTTGCACCGGAAGAAGTAGGACATTATTTCCCGGAAATTTTCAAATTCTCACGTGATTGCAAATATGGCGATTGTAAACATACGGGAGAACCGGGATGCGCTGTGATTCCGGCTATCGAAAATCATTACATTTCAGAAAGCCGATATGCCTCCTATCTTTCCATTCTTGAAGAATCGGAAGAAGAAGCCGGAGCAGACAAATATAGAAAACCATTTTGATAAATTAACCTTACATGAAAACCTGTATTTTTACTCCGATCTTAAATAGTTGACCGGATTACCATTCGCCACCCGGAAACTATTAATCACCACAACCGTAGTTATAACCAATTGAAGTACTGTCAAAGCTATAACCATACTTATTGGAGACAAAGGTACCCGGTCTGTAAACTGAGAAAGCCATCTCCTTCCTATCACCATTGCGGCCACACCGCCAAGAATAAGTGAGGGAATAGAAATTATGACTATATCTTTACAAAATAGCTTAACAATGTCATTGGCGGTCATGCCGTTGACTTTCCGTATCGCTATCTCTTTTGATCTCCGGTTCACTTCATCCACAACATAACCTACCAATCCAATCATGGAGATCAAGATTATTACCAAACCTACGACAAGAACTGAATCTCCAAACCGCCTGATAGGCTCCCTAAAAATATTGATTGTCTCGCGGTAAGGTGTAATATATATCTGATGACCACCGGCTATGTCATTGACTATAGCTTGTGCCCCCTTTAGATTATCCGGGGTTAGCCGTGAGAAACGAATGTACAGATAATCCATGATAGTCTGTGATGGAAACATTACGGCAGCCCTTGAATCCACCTGTTCTTTTTCATACCCTCCTCTTCGCATATTCCCTACAACACCCACTATCGTAAACTCCGGTGTTGGGTTATCTCCTTTCTGATGTCCCGTGACATATAATGGCACACCGATTATATCGTCACCGGTATATCCGAAATATTTTTGAAGTACATCTACCATCCGTTGCTCTACAATAATCTCATTTAGTAAAGAATCGGCATTATTGGTGAAACCACTCCCACTCATGAGCTTAAGCCCCACTACATCTAAAAGCTCCGGATTAACAAACTCAAGATCAGCTATATTAAGTTGGTTCTCATATTGTCCCTCAACCCATACGGTGTTTCCTCTTGCCACCTGACTTAAATCTCGTGAGCAATAAGATGCGACGTTCTCAACATAAGGAAGCTTACGCAATTCTTTTAAAAGTGTAGATCGTTTTTCATCGGAAAGATCATTCAAGCTGCATATACCAATATTCTCATATTCAAAGCCCATCGAAAGATCCTCCACAAATGAGTATTGACGTTCTACAAGGACAAGTAAGGAAAGTAGCAGTCCGGACGAAAAGAACTGAATCGTGAGTAATACAAGTTTCCATTTTCTTCTTGAAGTTATTTTCATTCTGAAAACACTTGAGACAGGCGTGCGACAATAGATGATAGCCGGTATGACGCCTGTTATTAAAAGAAGAGACAAACATATTATCCCCTCCAGAACCCAAATCTTTTTAGTGGAAAATAACTGTTGTGTGGGATAACCCAACAAATCCTGACACAGATCTGACAAACAGAACGTTAATAATATCGACAATACAATAGACAACAGAAGGAAACACCCGCTCTCAATCATGACGCGCAAAAAAAGACGTTTGAAATTCGTGCCAAAACACTTACGTATTGCCATCTCTTTTCCTCTTACGGAAAGCTGCCCTATCACAATGAGAAGATAATTAAGGGAGGCACTCAGCAGTAATACAATTGCCAATAATCCCAATATCCACGACATGGTCCTAACCCCCGACTGAGATGAATAAAAACCTGACAGAGGACGTAGCCATAATGCATATTGCGCTATTTCAAATGCTTCAGCAGGAAGATTCTCAACCAGCATTTTTGAAATCCCTTCCGAAACATCATTCGGCCCCACACCTTTTGCAAGTCGTATGTAACCTATGTACCTGTCATTGCCAAGCCAATTCTCTCTTCCGTCATACATGAATTTGGGGGCACTCTGCATACTCACGTAAACAGCATTTGGAATTGTAGAGTTGAGTGGAAAATCTTCATATATTCCCCCCACGGTCATCTTTATATCATCACCATACCCGGCACTATAGAAGCTTTGCCCAATTACCTCTCCACCTATCTTTTCGGCAAGGGATCTTGGTATAAGACAATAATCCGCCACATTAAGTATTTCATGGGGATCTCCGTATAAAACAGGCGTGGCCAATACGTCAAAAAGACAAGTATCCGCAAGGATTATTTGTTCCACAACTATATCCCGGCCATCAGGAAATATCAATATGGATTTTCCCGCGATAGGTGTGAATCTCGTTGCTGCTTCAATTTGTGGTACATAACGTTTCAATCCGGGAACTATAGCACCCGGGGTCACCGGATATTCTTTATATTCACCATTCTCAATTACACTTTCTGTCACTTTATAAATCCGATCCACATCCCGTAAGGAACTGTCATAGGTCTGATCGAAATATACTTTGGCGAGCAAAATAAAACCAACTGACAATCCAACCGTTAGACAAATTATTTTTATCAGATTGCGTCTTAAATCCGAGGTTATATATCGTAACATTCTTATATTAGGTTAATTTTGGGCACAAAATTATTTATTGGCGTCTCTCAATTCAATAATTTTAATGACAAACATGCTTCTTAAAACACATTTTGTATAATTTTTAGACAATCACCTAAGGTCCCGAATCATAAAAAACACGGGCGTATCGCTTATTGTGAACGATACGCCCTTTTTTACCGTGTTAGAGAAATACCTGATTATATTATTTAATTTTCGCAATTCTTTTATACATCATTGAGAGAAGCAGAAAGGATGTGCTCCAGATCAGGGGCACTTACTTTTACTGTTATATTACCGTCTTTAGCTATAGAAATACCTCCCGTTTCTTCACTTACAATCACACATACGGCATCAGTTTCCTGACTCATGCCCAAAGCAGCCCTATGCCTCAACCCAAGTTCTTTCGGAATATCCATGTCATGACTCACCGGAAGAATACAGCCCACTGATTTTATCCTTGAATCTGCTATAATCATGGCTCCGTCATGGAGTGGGGAATTTTTAAAAAAGATATTTTCTATCAACCTCACATTTATATTGGCATCAATAATATCTCCGGTTTTCTCATAGTCTGTCAACGGCACCTTGCGCTGAAACACGATGAGAGCTCCTGTCTTGCTCTTACTCATGCTCATACAAGCATATACCACTGCCATTATTCGCGCATGACTCTCATCATTTGTTTTATCGTGCTTGAAAAGTCGTTTAAAAAAGCGCAACCTGCCATGCGATCCTATATCTATGAGAAACCTCTTTATCTGATCCTGAAAGATAATCACCAGAATGATTAGACCTATACTCATGAACTTATCGAGTATAGACCCGGTCAGCCTCATGTCGAATATTTCGGAGGCAAGTACCCAAAGAATAAAAAATACCAATACACCATAAAACAGACTCAACGTACCGCTGTTTTTCATCATCCTATAGACGTAAAACAGTAAAAGGGCGATTATGAGGATATCGATGATATCTTTTATTCCGAAACTGATCATGGCTACGGCATATTGGAATGTTTAGTTTTTATTTTTTAAAGCCTGCATAAGACTAACAGTCTGAACAGCGGGCTTAACATCATGAACTCGGATAATGTCTGCCCCTCTGTCAAGGGCGATTGCATCAAGTGCTACGGTGCCCTCCAGACTCTCCTCAGGATTGGTACCCAGTGTTTTCCATATCATGGTTTTCCGCGAAAGCCCAGCAAGCACCGGCAATCCCATTTTACAAAATTCACCAAGTTCATCAAGAAGCCGGAAGTTCTGTTCAACCGTTTTGGCAAAACCAAATCCCGGGTCTATAATGATATCGTTTACCCCTAATCCACGCAGTTCGTAAACATTTTTTGCAAGCTCCGTTATCACCTCGGCGGTGACATCGGAATAATCGGTCATCGTCTGCATAGTGGCCGGAGTGCCGCGACTGTGCGTAAGAACATAAGCCAGTTTCAGGTCAGCAACC
>CAZXHO010000106.1:0-7744 GCA_964640365.1 uncultured Sangeribacter sp.
TATAGAGTCAATCTTGATTCTAAAATGTTTCAGAAATTTGGCTCATGATTTCGTACATAAGGTTGTAAGGTTCCAGATAACTTGTGTATCTCTAAACAAGAGATTGGGATGTGGGATAGGGTGTTAATTTTGAGCGATATAGCATTGGGGGAAATATTGATTTACTAAACATTGGGATTTAATTGCTTATAATTTGAGTTAGTCTTAAAATTTTTTATCCTTTCCGAGATGCTCATTTGCAGAAAAATAGCTATCTTTGCTTCCGAAACAATTATCTCTTGTTTAGAGATTTGGATGGTTGCTCAACAATATCTTTTTAGATTTTAAGATGTTGGAGAGGATGGAGGTGCTTTTAAAGGTTCTTTTTCAATTGGCTATGCTATAGGCTTTTAAGAATTAGGGAATTAGCTTTGTCAACTACAGAGGTATCAAGACTGGCAAGATATATTTTGGTTGTAGTCTCGTTGTCATGTCCCATGCCTTCACTAATTACGCTCAACGGTATTCCTTTGGCTTTTGCTACTGATGCCCAACTGTGTCGGGCAACATAAAGTGTCAGAGGAACAGTAAGGCCTACTTTTTGGGCTATTATTTTAAGGTTACGATTGATGTTATAACTTGTATTGCGATATATGTTTCGATCATTTATATCTCTATTTTTAATGATCGGTAAAAGATAGTCTGAGTCATTTTCTGGGTATTTGTCAAGAATCTCTTGCATTTCCTTTGTCCATTCGATTGTGAGCTGCTGTCCGGTTTTCCTTCTGCGATATACGATATAGCCATTTTTTAGATCGGTCTTTTTGAGGTAAGCCATATCAATGAAACTCATACCTCGGAGCATGAAACTCATCATAAACATATCTCTTGCGAAATCTAATGCGGGAACAAGTTCCAGATCTAGTCTTTTTATCTTCTTAAGTATGGTGATAGACAGTGCGCGTTTGACAGTTTTATCCACTCCTGTATATACATGGCGGAAAGGATTGCGATTTTCAATTATGTCGTTTTCAACAGCTCTATTATAGACAGCCCGTAGAATACGGATATAAAAAGAGATGGTGTTTGGGGTAATTTTTCTCCGTTGATGCCAAGCTTCATACGCCTCCATGATTTCGGAATTAATACAATCGAGCATTATATCTTCACCTTTACGGAATTTTTTGAAATTGTTGAGTGTAACTGTATAGGTCTCAGAAGTTCTTGTCTTGCCATTTTGCTTCAACTTAATGATAATGCTCTCCATGAAATTGAACAGGCTATACTCGGCTGAATAACGACGGAACTCTTCAATTACATCCTCTGCAGTGTAAGCTAAGCCGGTTTTATCTAAGTTTTTAATAATCTTTGTCAGCCGTTCCACGTCCCAACGGATGCGTTCACGGATCGAGAGGAGGAATGATTTGCGTTCACTTTTATAATCGGTCATGATCATTGATCTATTCTCATCCCATTCTGAGAGAAATACATGATAATTTGTTGGGAGTTGTCTTGGTTGTCTATCATGAATAATTTGATAGTAAATTGTACCCTCGAGGTCAGCGACAGTTGAGGGACGGAACTTTATTTTTATCGAAGCCATTTGATATGAGATTTAAGATATGGGATGGCAAGGGTATGCACCCGGTTAAAAGTGCAGCCACTCGGTATGTTAATGAAAAATGATTTTAAGGTATAAAAAGAGATGTAATGGCGATTATCTTCCGGGTAATATCTTTTTGGTTTTTGTGTAATTAGGGGTTAGGAGGGTAGGAGGGGAAATATATTTAGGGAATAATACTTATAGGCGAGTTATATTGCGACTGACATTTTTCTTTGGGTGGGAAAAGTCTGAATAGAAGAGGGCGATTTCAATGGTAAAGGGGGAATAGGGTAGGAGTTCCTATTAGAATTTTGTCTTAGTGATTGTAAATTAATGGCAGGAATGTAGCTGAGTTATGTTTTGATTTTGTAATTTTACATTGGGCTTGGGATTTTAAGAGGGAGTTGGTTAATAGTAATTTTTTAGTATGGAGGGTGTGAGGTTTGAGTCGAAGGTGGATTGGTGGATTCCGGTGTTGATGGTGGTATCGGTGGCATTTTGCTTTATCGGTCCGATGATTGATGGAGATTTTGTGGCCGGGGTGATTCTCGGTGTTTTGGTATTGGTGGTTGAGGTTTTAATTTTTATCGGTGTCAAGTATGAAATAAGGGGTAATCAACTTGGCATAAGAAATTTTTTTCGTTGGACTTGGTATCCTATAGATAAGATTTCTGAGGTTAAGAAGCATCGCAGCGTTCTGACGGCAGCTGCCTTATCTTTCGACCGACTCGGCATTAAGTTCTCTGATAAAAGCATTCTTAAGAGTTCGATGCCTCTTGATATTTCTCCTAAAGACACCACTCGTTTCCTTGAGATCATTAAACAAATTAATCCTGACATTGTAGTGAAATGAAGGAATCCATAACCACTTTTGTAATCTCTGTCAACGTATAATTTAAATCTATATATTGTTCACGTTTCAATTTGATACCCATATGGCTTTTTACTTATATGTAAAATGCGATTTATGTTTTCATGTGTGTTTGCAAGGGGAGTTGGTTACAGTCCGCATGGTCAAGATAAAAATGAGGTGGTTGTGTCGACCGACACAGCCACCTCAATATTTAGCCATTCAAAACTGATTGGATATGAAAAAGCCTTTTTTATTTGTTACCGCCGGGGAGATCGTTGCGGTTAGCGAGCTTATTGTAATCGAACTCAGCTTTTGGAACACAGATTACCCAACCGTAGAAATCGTCAGGACCAAATGTCTGAGCAAAACCTGCGCCACGGTTGCCGGATGCTGGATTTCCTGCTTCCCAAGCTACGCGTACAAGAGGCTCATGCCAACGTTTGAGGTCGAACCAGTTGAAACCTTCGCCCCAAAGCTCGAATGTACGATAGTCTTTGATGGTCTGAAGAAGTTCGCTGCCGGTAGCTGTGCAAGTGAATTCGGGATCGCGATAATCCTTATTGATCTCTTCAAGGATACGACGTGCGGTAGCCTCATCACCGTTCATATAAGCACACTCAGCCTCTGTGTAAGCCATCTCTGATGCACGCATGAATGGCCATTGGTTCATACCGTAAACTTGGTTACCCCAGAATTTAAACTGAGTACCGAACATTATTTCAGTACCAGAGCTCTGATAAGCCGCTGTAGTACCGCTGAGGAAATCGTTGATAGGAGTCAGACGTTCAAATTCCTGTTTACCGTATGCACGGATAAACTTGTTCATGTCAGGAGCCTGTGAGTTATTATTGATCTGAATACGCATTCCGTTGGTATAGATGTTATTCTCATCCCAGAAATCATAATCAGTTACGTTATACTGTGCTGCCAATTCAGCATTAAGCTCAAGGAATTCAGGAGTGATGTAGAGTTTCTTACGGACGTCAGTAATAGGGAATTTCCTGTAGAGCATATAGTCTATAGAGTTCACTGTGTAACCCCAAGAACTCTGATAACGACCGTTACAAGCATTGTATGTCCCCTGCGCATAATAATAGATTGACTGTGCGGGAGCCTCATACATTGTAGCCCACATATATTCACCGTTAGCCACTACGAAACCGGCGAGATATTCATCAGCCGACATGATTTTGTAGCTTTGGCGAGCTTCGCGTGCCATCTGCTGTGCAAGAGTGTAGTCATGCTTGATGAGGGCTGCGCGAGCGAGAAGGCCACGTGCAACAGTGCCGTCGGGTTCCCATACGAAAGAACGTTTCCATCCACATTCGTCATAAAGCTTGATGGCTGTCTGGAGGTCTGAATAGATCAGATCAAGCGCTTCAGCCATTGTGCCGAACGGAAGTTCTTCTGTAGAGCTGGTTGTACGAATAATAATACCCTTCACATTACCACCGTTAGCATTTTCCCAGTTTGGTGAGTAGCACTGCACGAGATGTGTGTAACAGTGAGCGCGCATGGATAAAGCCACTGCCTTAATGAAGTCACGTTCGCCGTCATAAGGGTCAAGATTATCAATATTCTCAATAATCATATTCGCCCAGTTGATGAGGTTGTAGCAGTAAACCCACATCTGCTGTGCACCCCAATAAGTTTCTTGACGGAGGGTTTTCCAAGTAGCATATGTGTCGGATGTTCCGTGTCCGCAGAAATAGTTGTTGAGGAATGAACCGCCGAGAACTTCGCCATAGAAAGTTTGCATCCAGGGTTCACCGTTTGTGCCGAGAAGGTTAGAACCGGTGAACTGACGGTACATACCTTGGCAAAGACCGGTTTTAGCGGCTCTTGCACCTTCGATTGAGCCGGCGATATCGGCTGCTGATGTGGAGGTGATCGGTGCTTTCTCCAGGTATTCCTCGCCACAGGAGGTCAACCCGCCCATAAGAAGGGCAGAAGTCATTACTGCAGCAAAAGATTTGATCAATATATTCTTTTTCATAAGTAATTAGGTCGTTTTATGGATTAGAAACGAGCAGTGAGAGAGAATGAGAATGTACGAGACACTACGAAGTAATCTCCCTGTCCGCCGGAATAGTTGTATGCGGGGTTGATACCTTTACGCTTGGTAACTGTGAAGAGGTTTTCAGCAGTGAAACCTAAGTTGAGTCCCTGAAGTTTCAGAGGTGAGGTCACAACCTTGGGGAAGTCGTAAGCAACAGAAATATTCTTGAACTGCAGGTAGCTTGCGTTGGTGAGCCAGCGGTTGCTGCTTGCATTGTCATATGTAGAATACTGAGTGTTGATCTGAGGATTGATCTTTTTGTTGATGCGTGAAGCAGGATCGTCCATGTTCAGATTGGCAGGAGCAGCAGTCCATGCGTTGAGCACATCCTTGTGGTAGTCATTGGTCTTTCCTTCGCCGTAGCTCATGAGAGAACGATACTGGCTGTCGAACACTTTACCGCCAACGCTATAAGTGAACACTGCATTGAGAGTAATGTCTTTCCAACGGAAGTTAGTGCCGAACGAACCGAACATAGTCGGGAGTGAAGAGCCCTGGAAATGTTTGGAAGCATAAGTTTCCTGAGTAGTATAGTAGCGGTCGCCTATCTTAACAAGTGCCTTGTTGTCCTCAGCACCCTTGAGGTTGGCATCCCATAGAGACTGGTCGTATGCCCATTCTCCTGTTTCCTCATTGAGAGATTCGAAAGTGTGGCTGTCGGGATTGATTTCGTAGAGAGAACGTCCGGTCGCCATGTCTACACCTGCCCAGTTGATCATATAGAATTCGTAACGGCTCTTGCCTTGGATAAGGGAGATGTTAGAAGTCCACTGATTGCCTGAAGGAGGAAGTTTGGTAAGTTTGTTCTTGATGAAAGAAGCATCAGCGCTCAGACCCCAAGTGAAATCTCTGGTTCTGACAACATCACCCTTAAACATAAGTTCCCAACCTACATTCTGCATTGTTCCGATGTTTGTAAGGATAGTCCATCTACTTCCTGACCATGTACCGCCAGCCGACATAGGCTGAGTCACGTTGTAAAGAAGGTCAGCATTCTTTTTAAGGAAGTAGCCTACAGAGAAGCTCAGTCTGTTGTTGAAAAGGTTGCCTTCCAAAGCAACGTCGAGAGTATTTGTGCTTTCCCATTTAGCCTTGTCGTTGCCGAGCTGAGAGGGAGACATAACGAGCTGGCTGTCAACACGTGCGGCACGCTGAGCATAGAGAGACCAATAAGCGTAAGAGCTTGCGGCAGCATCCTGACCTACAGTACCGTAAGCAGCGCGGAGTTTGAGGTTGTTGAGCCAGTCAACATCTTGGAGGAACTTCTCTTTGCTGAGAATCCAGCTTGCACCAACACTCCAGAAAGTACCCCAGCGTACATCTTTCGCAAATCTTGAAGTACCGTCGCGGCGGATAGAAGCCTCAGCGAAGTATTTCTGGTCGTAATTCCAACGTACGCGGCCGAGATAAGATTCTGTGGTACGCTGAATCTGATAAGAGCTGTAGCCTTCACTGTCTGTGAAGTTAGTGAGAACGCGAGGGCCGTTGGTGAACACCATGTTCATCACCTGCTCGTAGTCATAACCGTAGTCGTAAGAATAGTTCTCGTGGTCGAGCAATACGTCAACGTGGTGGTTGCCATAGTCGTGGTTCCAGTTAAGAGCCTGCATGAAGGTGTAGGTCTTAGTATTGTAGTTTGTCACTTTGAAACGTCCGAAGCCCTGAGCAGAACCGATCCATGGGTTGCCGAAGCTTGAATATCTCTGTTTAGACCTGAACATATCACCACGAACGGAAAGTTCGAATCCATAGGGAAGTATGATTGCTGCATTCATAGAAAGAGAAGCAGTAAGTCTGTCATACTTGTTTTCATTTGAGCGAGTAAGATAAGCGATGTTGCTCTCGTAAGGAGTATATCCTGCTGTAGTATTCCATTCCTTCTCACCCTTTTCATTGTAAATGATTTCACCGGTCTTCACATCATGATTATAGTATGGGAATACCGGAGCACGGTAAGTGTAGTTGAACGGGTTGTTGGTAGTCCCGAGATTATCTGAGTCGATATCATCGTCCTGAGACTTCTGATAGCCGATATTGGCATTCAGACCGAGACGGAGATAGTTTACAGGGGTAGCGTTAACATTCACACGGTTTGAGAAACGCTCGAAGTCCGTATTGATAAGATAACCCTGAGATTTGAGGTAACCGGTTGAAGCATATACATTGAATTTGTCAGTACCTCCGGCAATAGACACGTTATATTCCTGACGGTATCCGGTCTGAGCGAAGCTATCCCACCAGTCAAGGTCATCATAAGCGGCGAGCGGATTCAAAACCACCTGACCTTGAGTATTGAATATCTGTTTTGAAGTATTGTCACCATATACGTTCCAAACCTTTGCATTTCCGAAGAAGTTCTCGATCTGAGACTGACGCACCTGATCTAAGGTGAGCTGATTGGATTCGAGTGAATACTGACCGTTGGTCATTGCAAGGAGAGTAGTCTCCATCCACTGATTTGTTCCGAGTCTGTCATAGAAAGGAAGACCTCTTTCATACACACCCTGATTGATTTTGAGGGTAACGTCAACTTTTGATTTACTTTTAGCTCTTTTTGTGGTGATAAGCACGACACCGTTGGCTCCTTTAGCACCGTACAGTGCACAAGAAGCGGCATCCTTAAGTACTGAAAGAGATTCAACGTCTTCAGGATTGATGTCTGAGATAGAACCGTTGTAGATCACACCATCGAGCACATACACAGGAGCATTTGTACCGTTAACAGTGTTGATGCCTCGGATAAGAATGGCAGGAGAGCCACCGGGACCGGCAACAGTACTACTTGAAATCTGCACGCCGGGAGCAGCACCTTCAAGAGCGGATGTGATGCTGTTAACAGGACGGCGTTCGATTTCTTCTGAGTTAACCATTGCTACAGAACCAGTCAGAGACTCCTTAGTAGCGGTACCGTAAGCAACTACGACCACGTCTTCAAGATCTGTGGAAGTAGAGGAAAGAAAGACGGTTGTGTTGTTTTTCAGGTCAGCTTCCTTAGTAGTATATCCTACATAGCTAACGCGAATTTTCTTTACAGACGTCGGAACGGTTAAAGTGAAATTTCCATCGATGTCTGTAGCAACACCCTGACCGCCTCCAATTGGAGTAACGGTGGCGCCGATCAGTGGCTCGTTGTTGGCTGCATCCAGCACGGTGCCCTTATACGTACGAGTCTGTGCAAATGCACTCACCGTACAAGCCAACACTGCCATAAGAATGAAAAATAATTTTCTCATCGGATCAATGTTATTTA
>CAZXHO010000107.1:0-7741 GCA_964640365.1 uncultured Sangeribacter sp.
GCCAACCTCGGGAAAGGATTCACCTGGCTCTCCACCACTGCCGCCGGCGCTCCGATGCTTGGCTTCCTCGGCACCGTCACCGGTATGATCGAGGCTTTCTTCGCCCTTGCAAACGCCGGAACCTCTGCCAACATTACGGTGCTCTCTTCCGGTATTTATCAGGCACTCGTCACCACCGTTGCCGGTCTTGTGGTGGGCATCGCGGCGCTTTTCGCCTACAACTTCCTTGTGTCGCGCGTAAACCGCATCATGAACTCTCTGGAAGCCAAAACCATGGAGTTTATGGATCTCCTCAACGAACCGGCATGATCTCATCTGCTGAATTCACCAATCCTCTTAACTGATTCAATCTACAGCTGATGGCTCTGAAGAAAACATTCCCAACACTCGATACGTTTTCCATGTCGTCGATGACAGATGTGATCTTCCTTCTGCTCATCTTCTTCATGGTGACTTCTACTCTTATATTTCCCGCCGCAATTGATGTAAACCTTCCCCAGAGCAGCGAACAGACTTCGCTGAAGCCTGTGACTGAAGTTTATATCGATGCGGAGTCGAAACTTTATCTCGTAGCCGACCGCAACGACTCTATAGAGGAGAACTCCACCGCGCGCCTCGTGACACGCGATGAGCTTCTCGCCAACCTAATGCTCATACAGGAACAGGATTCGCTGCGTGCGGTTGCCCTTTATGCCGACAGCACTGTGGCTTATGCCCGTGTAATTGAAGTGCTCGACCTCGCGGCGCGCAATAATCTGCGCCTCGTCCTCGCCACCCGTAGCTCTCAGAAATGAAAAGATATGACAAAGACCGCACAATAGCCGCGTCTCTCACTTTTCTCGTGGCTCTGGTGATTCTGCTGATCCTTTTCTTCGGCGGAATCTCGTGGGACCGTGCGCAACTTGCTGAAGCATCTACTCCTGAGCTGATGGAGGATGAAGAGCTTTTCATAGAGCCGGAACTCGTGGAACTGGGTGAAGAAAATGCCGTAAACCACGACAAACCGGCTCCCGCCATGAAAGGTGAACCGGAGCCGGCTCCCGAAGATAAGGCTGAAATCATTGAACCGGGACCCAAACCGGAACCGGCTCCTCCACGCCCGAAGCTTAACACTCAGAAACAGGAGAGCAAAATGAAGGTGGAGGAACCCTCTCAAACAGACAAGGAACGTCAGAAAGCCACAAGTTCGGTGGCAAATAAATTTTCTCCTAAAAACGGCGCGGTAGAGGGAACTGACAAAGGTACCTCCGGAGCCGGAGGCACCGGCGTAGGCGTGAGCGGAAATGCCCATGGTCGTTCATTCATCAGTTGTCCCAAGCCGGATGTGGCACTCCGCCATAAAACAGTGGTGACCGTAAATGTGGTTATCGATGCCGAAGGGAAAGTTACCGAAGCCACTGCTACCGGCAGTGCCGATGCTTCGATACGAAGAAAGTGTGAAGCTGCCGCCCGACAGGCTCGCTGGTCGGCAAAAAAAGGTGCAACATCAACACGCGGATCTATCACCTTCACCATCACTCCCCGGTAATCCGTAATCTCCCAACCGGCCGATTAAGATAAAACTAAATTCTGCAGAAGGCAATCTCAATAATGCTTTCTGCAGAATTTATTTTATATGATGTTTCCTGTTACCGGATAACTATTTATCCTTCTACACAAGCTCGCCCCGGAGAGTAGCACTGCTTGAGTCAAGAATTCTCACTTTCACAAAATCGCCCGGTTCGGTGTCTCCTTTAGGGAACACCACCACCTTATTTTGAGAAGTGCGACCGAAATTTTCATCGGCACTCCTTTTTGACCTTCCTTCCACGAGAACTTCCATCACCTTACCTACATCTTTGAGATTACTTTCTGCCGACAATTCATTCTGAAGCGCAATCATGCGGTTAAGGCGTTCAATTTTAACCTCTTCTGCCACATTGTCAGGAAGATGCTTGGAAGCAAACGTACCCGGGCGTTCGGAATATTTAAACATAAAGGCTGAGTCAAACCCCACCTCTCTCATGAGGCTGAGGGTTTCCTGAAAATCTTCTTCGGTTTCATTGTGAAAACCGGTGAAGAGATCGGTCGATATTCCGGCATCGGGCATGATCCTGCGAATGGAAGCCACCCTGTCAAGATACCATTCCCTTGTATACTTACGGTTCATCAGCTTAAGCACACTGTTGCTTCCGCTCTGGACAGGCAGATGGATGTGGCGTGCAATATTCTGATAAGCCGCCATGGTTTCAAGAGTGGCATCGCTCATATCTTTCGGGTGGGAGGTGGTAAATCTTATCCGCATATCCGGAGCAGCCTTTGCCACCATAGCCAACAATTCCGGGAAAGAAGTCTCTTTTCCATCCTCATCCTTATACTTATAGCTGTCTACATTCTGGCCCAGCAGAGTCACCTCCTTATATCCTTTTTTCCTCAGGTCGGCAAGTTCGCGCAGGATACTCTCCGGCTCACGGCTTCTCTCACGTCCACGGGTATACGGCACTATGCAATAAGAGCAGAAATTGTTACATCCTCTCATAATTGATATGAAACCGCTTGTCTGCGAAGCTCCGAGGCGTCTTGGAAGGACATCCCTGTAAGTTTCCGTTGTCGACAAGTCAATGTTTATAGCCTTTGAACCCGTTTCGGCAGCGGCAATAAGATTTGGAAGGTCGAGATACGCATCGGGACCCGCCACGACGTCAACGCCATAGTCTTCAATAAGCTTATGCTTAAGACGCTCCGCCATACAGCCGATCACACCGATAATTATATTCCTCCCGAGTTTTCTTCGCAAAGAGTTCCAATAAGCGAGACGGGAATATATCTTCTGTTCGGCATTTTCGCGTATCGAGCAAGTATTGAGAAGCACGGCGGCAGCCTCATGGTCGGTTTCAGTAGTGTCGTAACCAGCCATTTCCATCATGGCAGCGACTACTTCTGAATCTGCCACATTCATCTGGCAACCATAGGTTTCTATGCGCACTTTTTTGCAATCCGTGCAATTTTTACTATCTTTTGGTAAAAAAAATGGTTCCATAATTCGTAATAATGGAATAATATCGTTATTTTTGTGCAAAATTACGACTAAAATCCTAAGGTTACAAATGAGCATTCCTTTTATTTCAGCAGAAGAGGCTGCGTCATACGTAAAAAATGGCGATAATGTAGCCCTCTCAGGCTTTACAGCTTCCGGAACGCCCAAACTTGTACCGACTGCAATCGCTGAAAGAGCGAAAAGTTTTCACGAGAAGGGTGAGCCTTTTAAGATTAATCTCTACACCGGCGCCTCCACCAACGAGTTTGTCGACGGTGCCCTCACGGCTGCACAAGCCATAGGCAAGCGTGCTCCGTATCAGGGTACACTCGCCACCCGACACAGCCTTAACAGAGGTGAGATAGATTTCTATGACCCTCACCTCAGCCACATGAGCCAAGACATGCGTTATGGCATCATAGGCGATATCGATGTGGCTGTCATAGAAGTGACGGAAATGAATCCCTCGGGAGAGGTGATACTGGGCGCGGGCCTCGGAATGACTCCCACCATCGCGAAGCTTGCAAAGAAGGTTATCATAGAATATTGTTCTTACTATCGTACATCCTTCCGGGGATTTCACGACAATTATGTGCCCCTCGACCCTCCTCACCGCCGCGAAATACCGATCTATAAACCCTCCGACCGAATAGGATCTACAGTGCTTCAGATAGATCCGCGCAAAATTATCGGAGTTGTGCCCTCCAACGAATCGGAAAGCGTAAAATCGTTCACGAGTCTTAACGACACTACTCGCGCAATCGGAAGAAATGTCGCAGCTTTCCTTGCTTCTGAAATTCATGCCGGACGTATTCCCCGTGAGTTTCTGCCCATTCAGAGCGGCGTGGGAAACGTGGCTAACGCTGCGTTATACGGGCTCAATGAAAATGATGAGATTCCGCGTTTTGAAATGTTTACCGAAGTTGTGCAGGATGCAGTGACAGATCTTATGGAAAACGGTAAATGTAGCTTCGCCTCAACGTGCGCCCTCGCATTCTCTGATGAAACTATGCTCCATTTCATGGACAATATCAAGTTCTATCGGAATAAGCTCCTCATGCGTCCCGGAGAGATCTCCAATCATCCCGAAATAGTAAGAAGGCTCGGCCTAATTGCCATGAATACAGCGCTTGAATGTGATATCTATGGAAATGTGAACTCCACCCATATCAACGGCACGTATATGATGAACGGAATCGGAGGATCGGGGGATTTCTGCAGAAATGCCTACCTCTCCATTTTCCTCTGTCCGTCGATACAGAAAAACGGTGCCATCTCTGCTATAGTGCCCATGGTGACTCATGTTGACCACAGCGACCACAGTGTGAAGGTTATCGTTACCGACCAAGGGGTTGCTGACTTACGTAACAAGGCACCGATGCAACGCGCTGAAACGATAATAGAAAACTGTGTGCATCCCGATTATCGCCCGCTACTGCGCGACTACCTTAAAGTTTGCCGTCAGAATCATTTCCATCATAACCTGAAGGCGGCATTTGCCCTCCATCAGACTTTCCAAGAACTTGGTGACATGCGACTCACCGATTTTTCACAGTTCGCCTGACGCATTCACTTAATAATGGCTCTTTGATTCTAAAGATTATCCGGCAAATCAAGGAGCCACTCATCCACAGAACCTTGTTCCCTGAAGTTTTCCGGAAGTCCCGGGGCTAACTTTTCATTGAAACGTCTCCTTAAATCAGTAGCCCAATTATTACCGTCTTCCGTATCGATGCCGGAATTTAAGTTGCTCCTTTTATCCGGTTCTTTATCCGGTCCATCAACCTCTATGTCTGTATCCTCTATAAGACCTTGAGTGGTTTTCTTAGTCCTTTGAGCTTCAGTTTCTTGTTCCCGGCTCTCACTTTCTGAATGCTTTCCGGCAGCCGACATGTCTATCATCCTCTTTTCGGGAATGAAATCTTCATCTACCGCGAGCTCATCATCTTCTTCAGCATAACGGGCTTTGTGCTTCTTGATCAGTCCACTAAGGTAAGCGATACGTTTCTCATAATCTTTCTTCATATCCTCCACCTTCCTTAACGCCCGGTCGCATTCCAGCAGCCGTGCATCTGAATCTTCAAGATCTTCGAGAGCTTCTTCTAATCTTCCCTTAATGTCTTCCACCTCCCGGCGGCTTTTATCCAGTTCCTCTTCGCGCAAAGAAAGCTGCCGGAGGAGATTATCTCTCTCTTCCGACAATTTTCTGCACATTTCCTGCTGTTCCTCAAGAGTCATAGCAGTGTCAGTAAGTTCTTTTCTTAGATTCATGACGGTAAGCACAGATTCATCGAGGGCATCTCTCGCCACCCGTGGATGAAGCCATACCTTCCATGCCGACCATTCTTCAGGCTCGTCATATTCTTGCTCCATTCTCGTCCACTGAATGCTTAGGCAGATCCTTCTTCACAATTCCCTTACCTTTTCGTCCGTTGATGGCAATGACAAGTGGGTCTTTGAATCCCACAATACGCAACGCATCGCTTTCATAGACGGCAGGGAGGGAATCAAGATATTCGGAATCATACCATCCCTTGGCATTGACGGGATCAACCGTGAAATAACCCACACCGAAAGATGTAAGATTCTGGAAGAAATGAGTTCCTTGTGAAGGTTCTATATGGTATCCGGGCAATGAAGATTCTACAATGAGTCGGGCGCCCGCTATCTGTGGCCATTTTACGGGCACTCCAAGTGCAGGATCCGAAGAACCCCAGCGGCCCGGACCAATAAGTATATACGGTTCGTTATTTTCAATGAAATTCTTATTTACCTTCTCTATCTCACGTGCCACTTCCGGATTGCGCATACTGTTGAAAGATTTGGGCTTAACATACACCACATATCTTACATTGTCCATTACGCCGTGTCCGAGAGCCGTTTCAGATCTAAGGATTAGATCCTTGTCATCAACGTCGAGAATCGAATCATCAAGCATCTCTTTCTTATCCACAATCGGGCGTATCTGCAGCCAATAGATCGTACCCTTATGCTGGGAGGACATTGCGTTCTTGTCGATCACTCCTGCAAATTCTATCTCTACGGGTCTACCCATTTCATACTGGCCTGTGGTCAGCATGAAATCCACAGCATCTGCAAGAGGGAAAACTTTCTGGCGCAATACATTGGCAAAGGTCACGATTTTTCTGCCGTTACCCATTGCGGAGTCGCGGATCATTCTGTCGTTGAAGTCGAAAGTAGACACAAGATATTTCAGCGCTCCGGTCTTGAATGCATCCGCTACGGGAAGCTGCACTATATTGAATCCGTCATCAGTCTTGAATTCGTCACTTCCGTGTGCCACCTGTGACAATGCATAGAGCTTCGTCTGAGTATCACGCAATGCCAGTTCCACAGTAGAAGTCTGAAGTACATGATCCGGATGTTTCGGCGAAAATCTTAGCGACAGACCTCCGTCTACGATATACTTTCCGAGACCTGCAGCTATTTCAACCACACCGTCTTCAGCCACCTCCTCGTTTATAGGATAATAGTTGATCGATCTTCCTACTCCGGAGAAGCTTGGATAATAGTATTCACCGTGCATCTCGCCTACTACTTCCTGAAGAATGATAGCCATTTTCTCCTGATCGATTACGTTGCTGGTGGCATTCATGTAAGCCTTTGAATCAGCAAAGAAAACAGAAGCATAGACCCCCTTTATGGCATCGCACAACATTCGGAGTCTTACTTTCTTGTCTTCAAGATAGGGAATCATATAAGTGGCGTAGATTCCTGCGAAAGGCTGATAGTGGGAATCCTCAAGAAGTGAAGAACTTCTCACTGCCAACGGCTTGTCAAGCACGTCGAACAGGGCAAGAAAGTCATCCATAAGATTTTCCGGAAGCCTTGCCTTAAGGAAGTGGCGAAGAATCTCTTCATCTGGAATGTTGGAAAGCGCTACGGGATAGAGATTGTTCTTTTCCATGAACTGATCAAAGATGTCAGTACACAGCACTACCGTGCGCGGAATCTTAATCTCCACTCCTTGAAAATCATCACATACCGGATGACGTTTAATGATCTGGTCGATAAAGGCGAGACCGCGACCCTTTCCTCCAAGCGAGCCTTCGCCAATACGTGCGAAGTTACTATAGAGGTCAAAACGGTCTTTACGATAGATGGCAACGACTCCGCGGTTCTTCATGCGTCGGTATTTCACAATACACTCAAAAAGAAGCTTACGCACCACAGGAGCCTCTTCCATCTTCGTAAACCTGTAATCCTTCACTACCTCTGCAATAGGGAACAAAGCCCTTGAATACAGCCAGCGTGACACGTCGTTGCTGCTGCAATGGTAGTAAAGAGAGTCAGTTGGAATATTGAAAACATTAGTTTGCAGTCCCTTCAGGTCGTGAATTCTCATTATTTCCATGCCGGAACTGGGATCCTTAACGATAAAGTCACCAAATCCGAAATGATGCCCAACGGCATTTCCAAGGTCTTGTGGCAATGTCTTCGAATTCTTGTCGAGAAACACATATCCCCTGCTCTCTGCCTTAAGCCGGTTGTCGCTTTCCTGGCTTTCCATTATGATAGGCATAAAAGGGCAGCGGCTGCGTACATAGTCAGCAAACTTAATTCCCGCATCGGGATCTTTCTGACCGCCTATAGGGAATCTTATGTCGGAGATTATTCCTAATATTTGTTGTCCGTATTTATCATATAGAGCCATCGCCTCTTCATAATCGCGGGCGAACAGCACTTTCGGACGTCCCCTCATAC